>CBDUUX010000047.1:0-4924 GCA_965370515.1 uncultured bacterium | reverse complement strand
GAATACTAGAAAGAAAATGGCAGAAACGGCCAAAGCAGAAAGGCTTGCAAGAGAAGCGAAGGTGGGACCGGAGGTTAAGGGGTCGTTGAAAAGTAAAATGAAGAAAAAAAAGAAAATTAAAAAGAGAGAGATGCGGGTAGCAAAAGTCAGATCTAGTCAGCTTAAAAAGGAAATGCTTATTAGGAAAAGAGAGACAAATTTGAAAGAGGCAATAAAAAGAGTAGGGCCAGAGCCTTTTATATAG
Organism: uncultured bacterium; assembly: GCA_965370515.1. GTDB lineage: Bacteria > Patescibacteriota > Microgenomatia > UBA12405 > BS750m-G30 > BS750m-G30. The sequence goes on along the minus strand of CBDUUX010000047.1, from coordinate 4,680 downwards.
AAAAAAAAGAAAAATAGTTATTTAATCCTAAAGCGTCTTCGCTGCCATTCTGTTTGTCTTAGCTTTTTCTTCACTTGAATTATATCTGCTATCCAATCCCAAGCTTTTTCTGGAATAAAAGTCCCTGCGCTTGGTGATAATTCCTCTTGAGTAACAGCTTTTCTAAACTCATTGAAAGCATACACGCTCCAACCGAGATCTATGTCTGCCAAAGCTATGTCTACTACTCCCAAAACCCAGCGCACTCTTAGATTTTGGTCTCCAGATTTTTCTCCTGCCTCTTTTTGTTTTCTGCTTGGGCCATCGGCGGTGTTAAAATAAACAACTGCTTGCTGCAAGAAGGTTTTGTTATAAGCAAAAGGCTTTGGTTGCCTATCCATTAAAAGATCTTTAAGGGCTTTAAATCTGCCGGTAATAACTGTGTTATAGTAAACGTAGCTGCCTCCCTCAATTCCTTCCGCTCTAATGTCTTTGACATATAATGGAGCATCTGGAGGAGGAGATGGGTTTTCTTCTGTATTTAGAACATACCGTAAGAAAGATGTTCCAAATCCCGAAATAAGATCTTCGTGAATAGCTGGTCCTCGGGCTCTTCCGGCTTTTTCTCTTCCTGCTCGCCAACCTTTTAGACCAATTGTTTCTCCTAATTGATCGTTTCCAGCCATGGCGGTTCGGTTCCAGATAGACGTTTCTAGAGTAGCAATTGCTAATTTTTCAGCCAGCTGTAATGATTTTCGAGCCGCATCGTTATTTCCATTTAAAGAACGATCTAGATTTTCAAGAATCCAATTTCGGACAGCCTCTTTACGCGTCGTGTCGGGATCAGTTTCATAATTAGCAGGGACTCTTTCTGCGTCTCTTTCGTCTTCGCTAAGAATGAGCTTGCCTCTTGAAAGTAGCAATCTTTTAATAATTCTGTTTGCTGTTTTATTAATATCACCCTTTTTCCCCTTTTTTTCTTCTGCTTTTTCCTCTTCGTCTTCCTCTTTAGTTCTTCTTACCATTTTCCATGTTTCATTTCTTAGCTTCTCTGTTTTTTCTGATTCTTCTTTAGCCTCTTTCAGAGCATCGCGATTTTCTTTAGTATTTTCTTTCTCAACTGTTTTTTGAGCTTCTTTGACTGTTTCCTGAGCAGCTTCATGCTCTTCGAGTGTTTTCAAGCAAGCTTCTGCCTGTTCAGGAGAGAGTTTTGGATTTTCTAATTCTTCTTTAGCCTCTTTTAGAGCATCACGATTTTCTTTAGTATCTTCTCTATCAACTGTTTTTTGAGCTTCTTTGACTGCTTCTTGAGCTGCCTCATGCCTTTCGGGTGATACTTGTTCAGGAGAGAGTACTGCATTTTTTTGAAGATTTGCTAAATTGATTTCTCTAACAATTTCAAAATATTCAAAATTAGCATCTTGAAGTAAGTCCCAAGCTTTGGCAACATCTAAACCTTTAATTCCTCCCGCCTCCTCTCCTTGTAGGAGAAAGGTAATGGTGTCTCGTTTAATCGCGTGACCTCTTCGGCCAGCCTCGGTAGCGGCACTTCCAATTGTCAGGCCAGGAAGATATTCTGGTCTTTTGATCCAACCACCAGCTTTTTTGATTAGTTCAGAACTATCGTGAAGCGCTATTCTTGCCCTTGCCTCTCTGCCTACCTCATCGTTCATCCTGGGAATAGCCGATTCAAGCGCCTGTACTGTATAGGTAACCGAGAAATCTAAACAATCTACCTCTCTATTTTCAAAAGAATCTAGCATTTTTCTTACTAGTGTTCTCTGCTCTTCTTCTGTTTCAGGAAGCTCAAGAATATTTTCACCCCTAAATGTTCGTTTTTGGGCTTCAATAAGCCTTGCTATTTGTATACCAATCTCTGTTCCTTTTTCCTCATCTGCTTGACTTAGGGTTTCTGCTAGTTTTGCTATTTGTTTTTCTAGCCCCTCTAAGAGTAACGCTTGGGGGCCCGTTCTTTCTTCCAATGCTGCCATAGTATCTAAAAGGGGAATTACTGCTACTCCATATGCATCTGGTTCCACCAGTAAATTTTCAAACATATCATCTAGAGTATCAATTCTTTTTCTTAAAAACTCCCTATCTAGGGGTACTCCATATTCGAGGCGTTTACTAACAACTCTAAGGACTCTGCCAGCTGGAGAATCTATTTCAATTTTTGGTTTTTCACCATGATCTCCCTCAGAAGTTAAGCTTCTGATTTGAGCCCCAAGGTCTTCCTTGGGATCTGTTGTATGATCGATATCTGGTACTCCAACAGGAATCTCATTCATTTGTTGATATTTTAGCATTTTTTTTCTACTTTTACACTAAAGATTTATCTTTAACAAGGAATTTGTTAGTCTATGGTTAATGCCTAAGAAAAAGACTAAAAAGAAAAGATTGACGGTAACTTTACTGAAAGCTTTGGGTATTTCCAGCATTTTCTTTCCTGGTCTGATTCTCGCTGCTTTTCTAGGCTGGGATTGGCAGCCTGATTTGGTTAGGCTGCAAAGCAAGGGTGGTTTTAAACAATCCAAAGAAATTTTTCCAAGCGAGGCAAGGGTAGTAGAAGTTAAAGACGGTGATACTTTTGTCATCGAATCTGGTTTGAGTGTGCGGATGCTGGGTATTGATACTCCTGATGCTCGAAGCCCAGAAGGGGAAATAGCAAAAGCATATTTAGAAAATCTAATTGACGGAGAAAGAGTGGGGCTGGAGTATGAGTCTTACCAAGACGACAAATATGGCCGCATTTTGGCTTATGTTTGGGAAGACTGCTCCACTAGCTTGGGGTGTAGCAAGGGCAAGCGATTGGTCAATTGGGTTTTGGTTAAAGAGGGATTTGCTAAAGTAGAGCTGTATGAGAACAGAAAAGAGCTGAAATACAAAGATTTACTTTTAGAGGCAGAAAATTGAGAAAATAGCTATTCTTTCTTGAAATCTTGTATAATAAACCCATGATTAAAAGAATAGTATTTATTTTTACGCTTTTGTTCCTATTTTCCTTTTCTGCCTTTCCGGTTAAGGGAGTAACTATTGTGTCTGCTCAGGACTCTACTGCTTCGACAGTTGTTCCTACTTTGGCAATTAAAGAAAACATTACCGAGCCTAAAAGTGAAGAAGTTAAGGGTAAGCTTGAAGCGCTTTTGGATGAGCAAGTTTTAAACCCTCTTTCTTTTGGTAACTTTTTAAAACACTCTGTTCGCTTTGCAGTTGAGCGGGGAGTACCCGCCAACACGATCATTGTTATTTTGCTCCTTCCTTTAATTGGAGCCCTGGTTGGAGTTATTCAGTATTTTGTTGGTTTGCCTGGGTTTGGGATTTTTATGCCGGCAATGATTGCAGTGACTTTTTTAGCGACCGGAATAGTGGGCGGTTTATTTTTGTTTGCGGTCATTTTAATTTCTACGGTGCTGGCGGGAAAACTGCTTCGAAAAGTAAAGCTATTTTACTGGCCCAGGCGCTCGATTACTTTAATGATTATTTCGCTGATCACTTTTGGGTTTTTGGCGATTTCCCCTTCTTTGGGTTTAATTGACCTAACTCAGATTTCGATCTTTCCGATTTTATTTTTAATTCTGCTTTCCGAAGAATTTACCCGGGTCCAATTAGGTAAATCTCGAAGTAGTGCCGTTAGCCAAACTTTTGGGACCTTGATTATTTCTATTTTAGGGGCTTCGTTAATGAACTGGGAGGCCTCACAGCGGCTGGTTCTTCTCAATCCGGAAATTTCTTTTTTGATTATTCTGGCCTTAAATATCTTTATTGGTCGTTATAGTGGCTGGCGCTTGCTTGAGCGCCGACGCTTTAAAGCAGTTTTGGAAAGGTAGGTTTTTACTCATATGGCTCCTAAAAGTGAAGTTTTAACTAAAAATGCGCGCAATATGATTTATTTGCGCACTAATTCTTCGAAAGCCCGATCGATTGCTAATTCTAAAACTTGGACGAAAAAAGTTTTGTCTCAAGCGGGCATTCCCGTACCGAGATTAATTGCGGTTTTCAAAAAAGCCCAGGATGTTAACAACTTTGCTTGGGAAGATGTCGAAACTAGTTTTGTGGTTAAGCCAGCCGCCAGTTCCGGGGGGCAGGGGGTTTGGGTGGTGAAGAAAAAAGGAAAATTTGCCGGGGAATGGTTTTTGGCGGAAGGGACCAGGGTAGGAATTTCTGATTTGCGCTACCATTGTTTGGACATTTTAGAAGGTAGATATAGTTTAGGTGGTTTTTCGGATCGGGTTTTAGTAGAAGAGAGAGTTAAAATCCACCCCAAGTTTTTACGCTTCACAAGAACAGGGACCCCGGATATTCGGGTAGTGGTATACAATAAGATCCCGGTAATGGCCATGATCCGCATTCCTACCGAAGAATCGAAGAGTAAGGCTAATTTAGACCAAGGGGCGATTGGTTTGGGCATTGATTTGGCAACCGGGATTACTACTTTTGGAGTACAGGGAAAAAAGCAGGTAATAAAGCGGATTTTTGATTTAAAGCGGAAAAAATGGATTAAGGTGAATGGCATTAAAATACCGGAATGGAAAAAGATTTTACAAACAAGCGTGGAGTGTGGCTTTTGTGTTGAAGGATTAGAGTTTTTCGGGGCTGATATTTTCCTAGATAAAACTCAAGGCCCGATTATAGTCGAGCTTAATGCTCGCCCAGGTTTGTCTATTCAGATTTGTAATCGGATGGGCTTAAGGGCGAGATTAG
>CBDUUX010000046.1:0-4959 GCA_965370515.1 uncultured bacterium | reverse complement strand
TTCTACTGATGGTTGGTAATGAGGCGGAAGCGGAAAGAGACCGGCGGGAATATGCGGCGCAAAAGCGAAATGGAGATATTATTGATAAGATTCTGGACTTGGAAACAAAAGTAGAAAAACAGCAACAGCAAATTCTTTTAATCTTAACCGAAAAGTTGTACAAAAAAGAAAAAGAAGAGCAGTTAAGCTAAGCCGCGGTGCTGGAACTGGTAGACAGGCAAGACTTAAAATCTTGTGTCCTTTTAGGACGTGTGGGTTCGATCCCCTCCCGCGGCACAAGCCCCGAAAGATAAGGTCGCTTAGCTCAGTTGGTTAGAGCGCCCGGTTTACATCCGGAAGGTCAGAGGTTCGAATCCTCTAGCGACCACCAAGGAGGAGTCGCCTAGTGGCCCATGGCACTGGTTTGCTAAACCAGGTCTCTTTTTGAGACTCGCGGGTTCGAATCCCGCCTCCTCCGCCAAACTTTTATGAAAAAAGTTTTAATTATCCACCATTCTTTAGACGGAAATACTGACTGTCTTACTAAGGTATTAGCGAAAGAATTAAAAGCAGATATTCTCCGACTCAAGCCAATAAAAGAAATAAGCAAGAAAATATTGCCCAAGTATTTCTGGGGAGGAAGGCAAGTATTAATGAAAACTAAGCCAAAGCTAAAGGAATACAATAATAATTTTGAAAAGTACGATTTAATCTTAATTGGCGCTCCGGTTTGGGCTTTTACCTTTACTCCCCCAATCAGAACCTTTTTAAGTAAAAAGGAATTGAAAAATAAAAAGATTGCTCTTTTTTGCACCCATGAGGGGAATGTTAGTAAGACCCTTGAAAATATGGAAAAAGAACTTGTTGGCAATACAATCACTAGTAAGGAAGATTTTCGTTCGGTATTAAGGAATAAGCGAGAAAATACTAAAAAGGCCCGAGACTGGGCCTTGTCTTTAAAAAAAGATTAACTCCTGTGTCCCCGGAGAGACTCGAACTCCCGGCCTTTCGCTTAGAAGGCGAACGCTCTATCCACCTGAGCTACGGGGACTGATTAAAACAGTCTAAAAGATTATATCTTATTAAAAACAAGCAAGCTTGTTTATTCGAACTCCCGGCCTTTCGTTTAGAAGTCCGCCAGCTGGCGGATCTATCCACCTGACCCCTCCAGTTTTAGTATTCAGCTTATCGAACTATTCGTTCACGCTTCATGCTGCAACTTTAGCCGGGCAGGGCTACGGGGACTTAGTATTGGGTGACTGACGGGAGTCGAACCCGCGACATTCTGTTCCACAAACAGACGCTCTACCACTGAGCTACAGCCACCACGCCGATCGCATATCCACGACTTAGCTCAATTTTATCAAAGAACCGCCAAACTTACTACTCACCAGATTCTATTTCCGGCAATTCAAGACCTCTAATCTGAGGAATTGCCGAAGAGCCAGCAAGGCCCTGAACATTCCCGTAAATATTAACAGTTGACGTAAATAATCTTTTTATTTGGCCCTCCCTTTGTTTCCAGATTTTTTCAAACGAAATCCTTTCCTTTCCAACTTGTTCTTGCATCTCGGCAAAAACTTCAGCTAGTGTTTCTACTTGCTGAATAAATTCAACACTGGTTATATAATCATAGATTAAATCTGCCTTTTTCCCTCGATGTTCAGAAACGGCCTTTTGGTATCCGGCATCCAAAATAGCTTTTCTTAAAAGCATTGCTAAAGGAATAATCATTTTAGGATTGCAAATCCAAACTTTACTTTGTTGGCCAATGCTGGTGTTTAGTTCTTTAGGAAATGCAGTTGTAACAATAGCGGCGATATCAGCGCCTTCTTTCCTTTGGTCACTTTTAAGTTTAGATATCCAGCCATTGGTCCAGTTTTTTGTTCTTTTTGATTCCCAAAGGATTGTTCCCCAGGCACGGCCGCTACTGCTTTTAACAATCTGGCGAACATCAGCTCCCTTAATCCCCTTTCCAACTGGCTGAATAGCGTCTGAGGGAAAGTTATCGGCCAAAAGTTTTTCAAGATCCAGCTCAAGCACTTCCCCTCGAAGTTGCTGAGAACCAATTTGCGCTGTTCTTTGCGCTTCTTCAACCGCCTTTTTCAGGTCTTTGATTCTTTTTTCATCCTCCATGTGCAGATGATGATGTTTTTCTTCGGCCTCTCTTAGGGATTTTTCTTGAATATATTTTCTTTCTTTGTCAATTATTCTCTTGGCTTTAACAACAAGGTCTTTTCTTTCATCTTCAAGCTTTCTTTTTTCTTCCCGAAGTTTTAACTCTTGGGACCGATACTCACCCAGTTTTTCTTCTTTTTCCCCTACCTGCTTTTTAAGATCAGCAAGTTCAATAATTTTTTCTTCCTGAAATTTCTTAACGGCTTTTTCTTCCGCTTCTTGTTTTACCTTTTCGATCTTTTTTTCATACTCTTCTGAAATTGCAGTTTTTATTTGGCTCTCTACTTGATGTTTTAAAGCCTCGCTGATCTCGATAATCTTATTGCAATGGGGGCACTTAATTGTGTTGGCCATAAACCATTATATCCTATTCTCTTATCCTATTTAACTTTCTCGAGTGGTGAAACGGAAAAGCAGAAATTGAGGAGAAGTGAAAATTATTGGTTCGAGCTGGCAGCTTAAAGACAAAAAATCCAATTTATCTGGCAAAACCAATGGGTGCGCCCGACAATTCGTATTTGGTCGGAGTGGCGGGACTTGAACCCGCAACCTCTGCGTCCCAAACGCAGCGCGCTAGCCAATTGCGCCACACTCCGTATTTTGGTGAAACGTAAGTCCGACGTTACATCGGACTTACGTTTCTACCACGTAAGATTTGCTTATCGCAAATTTGTACGTGGTGCCGAAGGTGGGAGTTGAACCCACACGGTACAAGTACCACACGCTCCTGAAGCGTGCCTGTCTGCCAATTCCAGCACTTCGGCTATATTATATCCTAGTTTAACAAAGAAGTTTGGTTTAGTTCAAACCCTTGGTGTTGGGGCGGCAAATTTGATAGGTCGTGGGGTGAAAGAGAAAAATAGCAGGCAGCTCTTCTAGCAAGAATCTTTGAAAATCGTGATAAATATCTTTTCGCTCGTCTTTGTTTAAAGTTGCCCTCCCCTCCTCTAATAGTTTATCAACCCGGGGATTACTAAATTTGGTAATGTTTCCTGGTTCATTGCTGTGCCAAAAAGGATATTGATCAGGGTCAGGAGGAATAAGGCCATAGCCTAAAATAATATCAAAGTCTTCTTGGGTGGAAATATAGGGGAGAATTTTTAAATTAGTTTGAATTCCTAAGTATTTTTCCCAATCCTCTTTTATTTTTTCGGCCCAATCAGCTAAATCAAAAGTAGTAGTAATATTTATAGTTGTTCCTTGGGCTTCTAATTCTTTTAAAATATTTTGGGCCCTCTGGGAATCAAAAGGATAGGTTTTGACGTTTGGATTGTAAGCCCAGGAAAGAGGGGAAATGGGAGTTAGAGCCCTTGCCCCTTCTTCGGGTTTGGCAAATCCGTAAGCCAGGGCTTGTCTAAATCTTTTGTCAGAAAAAGGTTCTTTTTCAGTATTAAAAAAAAGAGCAACATAGCGAGAATCGCTTTCTTTTTTAGGAGCAATATTCAGCTTGCCCCAAGCTCTTAGGGGATCAACCGAGTCAAGTCCTCTTAAGCAATCAATTTCCCCTAATTTAAAAGCGGTTAATAGGCTTTGTTGATTTGGATAAAAACGAAAAGTAATTTGTTTGGGAGTAATTCCTTTCCTGGTTGCCTGAAGAGAAAGAAGGGTAATAAAGCCGGCATTAAAGTGAATTTTTTTAATCTGATGGTCCCCTAAACCAATTAAATTCTTTTTTAAAATAGGATTAGCGACTAAACCAGGCAAAGGAGCAAAGGGTTTTTCTAGATCAATTGCCAGGGAGTAGGTATCCGGGTAACTAATATTAGCTCCCTCAATATCAATTTTGATGTCTTTGCTTTTTAAAGGAGAACCATCTTGCCAGTGAAGCAAGGGATCAATGTGAAAAACATATTGCTTTCCTTGTTCTTTTATTTCCCAAGAAAGAGCCGCTCCTTTTTGAGGGGTATTATTGGTAGAAAGCTTAGTTAGTCCAAAGGAAATGAGGTTAGTAATTTCTTCGGGTAAAGTATTAACCTTATGTTTTCCTAAAATGCCAATTACTACTTGGGAAGGAAAAAAAATCTTTACTAGATTATTTAAAGGACTTCGGAAGAAAAAAAGAGCTACTCCTAAAATAATTCCTCCTAAAAGAATCAAAACATTTCTTTTTAAAAAGATAATGGTAATTTTAAGACTTCGGCGAAGAGAGGCCATATTAACTCCTTTCTATAATTAGTCTTAAGAGAGAGATGACCAAAAAAGCAAAAATAGAAGCAAGAGTGATGATAAAAGTAACTTTTTCCCAACCTCGACGAACTACTTGAGGGGAAAAAAATGATTGTCTTCCGGCCTGATCATCGGCGGGTTGTTGGGAAATAATCAGGAAAATGGTGATAATGGCAAAAATTGCTTGCAGCCAAACTAAAATCATTTTTTAAGAATCCAGCGAATAATAATAAGGAATAAATCTAAGCAAAAAGAAAGAAGAACATAGGTAGCAATAAGAGAAAGGCTTATAGGGGCAATAGTTATTCCGCTTCCTGAATAGCCAGGAAAATTTAACGAACTAATTCTAAAGGAACTAACCAGGTAAGTGGCTAAAAATAAACCCAAAACATTAATTATCCAGCGCAATAAACCTAGGGTCAGGAAATTAATCGGGAGCAGGAGAATTTTTAAAAGAGGTTTTAAAAATATGGAGAAGACAGTTAGGACTAGAGCAGAAAGAAACCACCCTCTAATTCCCGAACCAAAAGTAATTGCTCCGGTTAGGCTAGCTGCTATTTCTAAAACAATTAGATGAATAAACCAAGAACGTAAGATTTTTTTCATTCTCTTTAAAAGAATAGTAGCAAAAATTAC
>CBDUUX010000045.1:0-5042 GCA_965370515.1 uncultured bacterium | reverse complement strand
CAAATATTTTGGGAATTTATTAATTAAAAAAGCGCCGCCAAACAAGGCCAGCAAAAAAACCAAACTAGAGCCCAAAGTAGAGCCTAAAGAAAAAGGCAAAGCAACTTTAAAAAACACCTGCTCAACTGCTTTTTTTAATGCAATATTTTTTTCAACCAGGAAAAAACCTCCGCCCATAGGTACACTCGGGGAAGGAATAGGAACAATTATCTGCTCAACAATACCCGCGCCAAATACGCCCCAGGGGCCCCATTTTTGAATAATTCCGGTAACTGCGTTTAAAAAACTACTCATTATACAGTTGACCAACCTCTAAAAACCTTCTTTTTAATCAACATCTTCTCAACTAAACCAACTGTTTGCTTTACCGCCCAGGGGGTTCTGGCAAAACGAATTAAGCCTTCGGCCGAGTGAGCGTCGCTCCCACCGCTAGCCAGAAGCTTATATTTTTTAACCAATTTCTTTATCTGCTCCTGCTCTTGTCTTAACTCTCTTTCCTCGCCCATCCCAATCCGGTAAAAATCATAAACAATTTCCGCCCCATCAATCCGACCATCTTTAAACATTTTTTCTACCGCTTCAATAGGGAGCTTGTCTTTACACTCCGACCAATGAGCTAAAATAGCAATTCCGCCAGCTTGGCGAATCAAATCGCAAACTTTTGGGTAATCTAAACCACCTTCTTTTTGAACATAAACTCCGGGAACAAAGGCATTAGGGCTTAAAAAAAGCACATAAACTGGCTGACGATAGGGATTGTCTTTTTCCGCCTTCATTTGTTTTTTCATGCGTAAATATTTTTCTTTTAAAACAGGGTTCTTTTCGCTTTCTTTTTTAAATTTTTTAATTAACTGTTTAATAATCCGAATGTTTTCGTCTTTTTTCAGCAAAGCCGCCACTATATGGGGCCGCTGAATTATTTCCCCGAAAGATTCAGCTAAACACTCTTTGGCCGTTATTTGAAAACCGATCTTCTTCAGATTTTTCACCATTTCCACCAATCTTTCTTTTCTGTCTTGAGCAATAATTTCTCCTTGCTCAATTAATTTTTCATTAGTTGGGTCCACAAAAAGACCCACTATGTGCAAAGCGGCGATGTTGGTACTCATCTCCACTCCCAAAATCCATTTGACAGGATGATTTTTTAAACCCTCTAGGATTTTTAACTCTTTTTTACTAGGCACTAAATCATGATCCGTAAAAGCAACTACAGAAATATTATTCCCAGCACAAATATCCAAAGTTTGCTTATAGGTGGTTAAGCCATCAGAAAGAATAGTGTGAGTATGAAGGTCTTGATACATAAGGCTTATTCTACCACAGGAAAAATATCAGCTACCAGGATACTTAATTTTTTTATCTGTTCTTCTGAATACGGCTTGATTTTTTCAAAAGTCGGATCAAGAGTATTTTTGGGTTGAAAATTATTCCATTTCCAGGAAAAAGATGTTGTTTTTCGCCTCAATTCTCTTAGCTCCCTGGCCATAGCCAACACCATTTTTTCGTCATGAATCCCAGGAACAATTGTGGTTCGCAATTCCAGAGGCTTACCGGAAACTAAAATTAAGTTAATTGACTTTTTAATCTCGGCTATTTTTTTAAAACCAGTTACTTGAAAATAGTTTTCCCAAACTGTCTTAAAATCCATCGCCCAAAAATCAATTAGTTTAGCTTTTAGCAATTGGTTAATAACCTTGGGCTGACTGCCATTGGTATCTAATTTTACTTTAAAACCTAATTTTTTAATTTTAGCTAAAAAAGAAATTAAATCTTTTTGCAAGGTCGGCTCTCCGCCAGTAACACAAACCCCATCTAAAATTCTTTTTCTTCTTTTCAAAAATGAAAAAAAGTCTTTTTCGCTTAAAAAATCTCTTTTAGCTTGGGAAAAGAGCTCTAACGTAACTAAATCTTTATTGTGGCAAAAAGGACAAACAAAATTGCAACCAACAGTAAAAACAGTACAAGCCACTTTTCCGGGAAAGTCAATTAAAGTAGTTTTTTGCAGTCCCGCTAGCTTCATTTGGTCACTGTGTAAGTTACTCTCTTTTTATACTCTGCCTCCTTACCGGCATTCCACTGAGAAACCGGCCTCAAGTAACCCACAATCCGCGAAAATACTTCACACCTAACTCTTTGTTTCTTTTTTTTCATTTTCCACCCCCCTTCCTTGAATAACCAATTTCCTCATCACATTTAGGACAATATTTCCACTCCCCTTTGAGATAACCATGCTTGGGACAAATTGAAAAAGTCGGAGTTAAAGTAAAATAAGGGAGTTTATAATTTTGGGCAATTTTTTTAACCAAAGACTTAACACTTTCAGTATCCGGCAAACTCTCTCCTAAAAAGCCATGGAAAACTGTACCGCCCGTATACATACACTGCAACTCATCCTGGCAATCCAAAGCCTCAAAAATATCATCACTATAATCAACTGGTAAATGAGTCGAATTAGTATAAAAGGGGGCGAAACCCTTAGCTTTAACGTCGTCTTCATTGGCCACTTTTATTTCTGGATATTTTTTCTTATCAATCCGGGCAAAGCGATAACTGGCACTTTCAGCCGGAGTTGCCTCTAGATTAAACATCTCGTCAGTTTCTTGTTGATACTTTAAAATCTTTTTTCTCATAAAATCCATGACTTTAAGAGCAAACTTTTTGCCTTTAGGATCAGCAATGGAAATATCTAACAAATTAAGCAAGGCCTCATTCGTTCCGTTTAAACCAATAGTATTAAAATGATTTCTCCAATAAACTCCATTGCGCTGATAGATATCAGCTAAAAAATAACGGCAGTAGGGGTAAAGTCCCTGATTTGTAAACCCCTCCACTTTTTCTCTTTTAATAATTAAAGACTTTTTAGCTAAATCCATCATTTCTCCCAAAACCTTAAAAAATCTTTTTTTCTGACTCTCTTCACTCCCGCCTTCTTTTCTAGCTAAATATCCAATCCGAGAAAGATTAATAGTCACCACTCCAATCGAACCAGTTAAAGGATTGGCCGCAAAAAGCCCTCCTCTTTTTCGCAAAACCCGGTTATCTAGCCTTAGTCTGCAACACATACTCCGAACATCATCCGGGCTTATACTCGAGTTAATAAAATTGGAAAAGTAGGGCACCCCATACTTTCTCGTCATTCCCCAAATTGGTTTTAACTTAGGATTATCCCAATCAAAATTTTTAGTAATAGAATATGTGGGGATCGGAAAAGTAAACACCCGGCCCTGGGCATCACCTTCCATCATTACTTCCGCAAAGGCTTGGTTAAACATATCAATTTCTTTTTGAAAATCTTTGTATTTAACATTTATTGGTTTACCCCCAATAATCACCGCTTCTTCTCCCACTGTTTTGGTAGGCTTTAAGTCCATCGTCACATTAGTAAAAGGAGTCTGAAAACCAACCCTGGTCGGAACATTTATGTTGAAGAGGAACACCTGCATCAGTTGTTTCAATTCTGGATAAGTTAGTTTATCAAAACGAATAAAAGGAGCCAAGTAAGTATCAAAGTTAGAAACGGCCACTGCTCCCGCCACTTCTCCTTGAACCGTGTAAAAGAAATTAACTAACTGGCCTAAAGCCGCGCTCAAATGTTTGGGCGGCTTACTGTTTGTTTTACCAGGCACTCCTCCAAAACCTTTAATAAGCAAGTCTTTTAAGTCCCAGCCGGTGCAGTAAGGAGAAATAGAAGACAAATCATGAATATGAAGACTTCCTTGAGCATGAGCTTTTCTAATCTCGCGAGGATAGATTTTATTCAACCAAAAATTGGCAGAAATCAAACTGGCAACATGATTGTTCAAGCCCTGGAGAGAATAGGTCATGTTAGCGTTTTCCTTTACTCGCCAATCACTCTGGTCTAAATAATTTTCAATCAATTCGTCTGAGTCAACTAGACTAGAAATATCTCTTAATTTACGGTGTAGCTCTCGATACAAAATAAACGCTTTTAAAGCCTTATCGTGTCCATATTTTTCAAAAATACTTTCAATTAAATCCTGAACTTGTTCTACTTCAGGAATAATGGTGGAATTAAAACGTTCTTCTAGCTCAGAGATTACCTTTCGAGTTAAAATCTTGGCTTTTTTTTTATCCCTTCTCCCTGCGGCTTTAAGGGCTTGGCTAATCGCCCGCTCAATTTTAGAAGGAGCAAAGCGAACAATTTTACCGCTTCTTTTTTTTATTTTGGTAATCACAATTTTTTTCTTGCTCATTAAAACCTCAACACTGTTTGTCAACCTTAAAGGTTATCGGGTCAAACCCCCCGGCACACCCCCGAGGTGGACAACAATTAATCTCCACGGGCAGTATAAAAAATAAAAACTTCACTCAGAAGCTATCTAGTAAAAACCAAGTTAGAAAAACTGTCAAGTACCAATAAATGTATCAAAACCAATCAAGAGTAAAAAACCACTGATCTATAGGAAATAAAGACAATTGGGCCTTCAATCACCATTTTTGCGTCGCAAAATGGCAAAAACCACTGTCCCGTTCACCAACCGATAATTGACAAAATTTATACAATAGCCTCTTCTTTTTGAATAATTCTTTGCAAAACCGCCAAGCCCGCTAAATAGGTTGATTCAATTCCTTTTAAGCCCAAAGTGCCCTTGGCCAAACTTTCATTAGCAAAAGGATTATCTGAAGCATAATTGATAATTCCCAGCTCTAAAGGAAGATTGTCTAAGTGAGAATAGCCGTCGGATAAAGCTTTAAGATAAGGACCGGATTCCATTTCCACAATATTAAAATTGGCTTTTTTATATCCTTCTAGCTGCTTTTGATTTTCCAAAAAAGTACCTTTAACCGAAACCGCTTTTTGTTTTTTTAAAATACGGGCTTGAAAAGACTCAAGAGGAAGCTCTCGGTTAAAAATATTGGGAAATAGAAAGGTTTGGCGGGAATTTTCATCAAAAACAACTTCTGGAATCTGAATATCCCCCACCTGGCCGGCTAAAATTGCGGCTTTGCCGATAATATAAACTCCTTTTAAAAGTTTTAAATTTTCTAAAAGTTCAGAGAGTAAATAATAAGCAGACATT
>CBDUUX010000044.1:0-5284 GCA_965370515.1 uncultured bacterium | reverse complement strand
GCAAAGTCTTAATCTCGTTAACAAGTCCTTGCTCCAGCCTCTGCTCTATTCTCTTCTCTACTCTCTTTTTAATAAATTCCAAAGAGGCATCAAGATAAATCCCCAAAACATTAACCTCTTTTAAAAAACCACTTTTCTTTCCCCCGCCCTTACTCAAGCCAACTTCAATTAAGCGCATTAAACGGCGGGGATTATTCCGATCAGACCGATTAAGCTTGGACCATCTTAAAAAATTCGCTTGACTGGCTTTTCTTTGCAACTTTTGCAAAGATAATTTTCCCAAATCTCTTCTTAAAAGCCAATCCGGCTCAACCCCCATCGTATCCAAACCATCCATTAAGGTCTTCAGATAAAAAGCGCTGCCCCCCGCTAAAATAGGAAGTTTTTCTCTTGACCAAATATCCTTAATTATTTTTGGGGCCAACATCGACCAATGGTAGGCGCTAAAGCGCTGATCGGGGGTAATAATATCCAACAGCCAAATTTTTATATCTTCGATTAAATAATATCCTATTTGATGATTTTTACTACTTCCTGATTTAGAGTTTAGGGTTTGGAGTTTAGAGTTTCCGGAAAGATCTTTCCCGGTCCCAATATCCATTCCTTGATAAATTTGACGGGAATCAGCGGAAATAATTTCTCCTCTACTCTCAAGGGCTAATTTTATCCCCAAAGAAGTTTTCCCAACCGCAGTCGGACCGTAAATAACAAGAAGTTTCTTTTTAGGGGTCATTATCTAAAAAACGTTCTTATTTCTTTTCATACCTATTCTTATCTCGCCCATAAAGTTTTTTCATCATTCTTTCAAAAGACTCATCCAAATCGATTCCTAAAGAATTAGCTAAGCAAATCAAGGTAAAAAATATATCGGCAATTTCATCCCCAACCTCTTTCACTTCTTCACTATCTTTTTTCTTTTTGGGACCAAAACGATGATTAAGTTCTCGGGCCAACTCCCCCACTTCTTCAGTCAAACGAGTAAGTATCTCCAAGGGCTTAAAATATCCAATTTTATACTGCTTTATCCAATCTTCTACTTCTTTTTGTACTTTAGCTAAGGCCATTTTTAATCCTCAGGCATAATCCTTACCCGTAAATAATTCTCGGATAATATCTTCAATTGAAGGCTCGGTAATATTAACGTCTTCTATGGGAAATTTTTGCAACATTTCGGCCGCGACAAAAGAAGCCAGCTTTCTTTTCACTAAAATATCCGCTTTTAGCGGATCAAAAAACTTAATCTTTCCCAATCCCTTTAAATCTTTTCTGGCTACCTTTTTACTAAAAACAACCGAAATTAATTTATGGTTAGCAAATTTTTTAATAATTTCTTCCAGCAGCCCATCAAAAATAATTCTTCCTTTATCAATAATAATTACTCTTTTGGCCAGCTCCTTAACATCTCCCCTATAGTGGGAAGTTAAAATAATGTTTGCTTGATAGCGCTGATTATATTCTCTGATAAAATCCCGAATCTTTTTTTGCATCACCACATCCAAGCCAATCGTCGGCTCGTCTAAAAACAAAACTTTCGGCTGATGTAAAAGCGCCGCAATCAGCTCACACTTCATTCGCTGACCTAAAGAAAGCTTTCGTACTTGAATTTTAAGCAAGTCCTTAACATCCAAAAGCTTAACTAGCTCCTTTATAGTCTTTTCAAACTTTTGCTTGTCAATCTCATAAATTTCCCGGTTCAAGTTAAAGGTTTCCAAAGCAGGTAAATCCCACCAGAGCTGATTTTTCTGCCCCATCACAAAAGAAATCTGTTTTAAATATTCTTTTTTTCGCTCCCAGGGAGTATAGCCCAAAACGGAAATTTTTCCTTCGTTAGGATACAGCAGTCCGGAAAGACACTTAAGAGTGGTAGTTTTCCCCGCTCCATTGGGACCGATAAAACCAATTAGCTCTCCTTTACCAATCTCAAAACTAATATCGTCTACCGCCTTCACTGTTTCGTATTGGCGCTTAAACAAAGATTTAATTGAGCCACTTAACCCCGGCTGCTTTTTAAATACTTGGTAGTATTTTTTTAGATTACTGACTTGAACAACATTGTCTGCCATATCAATATCTTATCAAAAAAAGAAATAAAATCAAAAAGGAAACGAGGAAAAAATTATTTTACTATTCTTTTAAGAGCCGTGCCGGGAGTGAAGCGAGGCATTCTTCGGGGAGCAATCCTCTTCATTTTATCTTTACCGATCGGAAGCACCTGCTTAGATTTAAAAAGCCTGGTCCAAAAAACTCCAAAGCCCGAAAGCTTTACTCTTTCCCCCCGAGCCAAAGATTTACCAATCTCATCCAAAAAAGCATCAACAATGTCTTTGGTGGTTTTCTTACTTAATTTTAACCGAACGGCCAAGTTATCTACTAAGTGACTTTTCTTCATAGCCAATTTTACCTCAGGTTAGCTAAATTGTCAATCACGATCTTTTGGGTGTGACTGTAGCGCTGGCTCGTACTTCCCTAATCCCGGTAATTTTAATTTGACCGGCCCAATTTGCCTCCTCATCCAGCTGGCGGCTAATTTTGTTAATTAAAACCGTGAGCTGATCATCAGATACTTCAGCAGGACTAACAACCACCCTAATCTCCCGTCCCGCTTGAAAGGCAGCCACATCCGAAACTCCCGGATGAGAACGAACAATTTCTTCAATTTTAGTCATCCGCTTTAAATATTCTTCATGAGCCTGATAGCGCGCCCCGGGCCGGGAGCCTGAAGCGGCGTCAACTATCCAAACAATACTTGACTCAATACAAGAAAATGGTTTGTCTTCATGATGCTCTTCAACACAAGCCAACACCTTGGGAGAAAAGCTAAACTTCTTTAAAAAACTAATTCCCGTTTCAATATGCGATCCGTCTTCATCGGTAATTACCTTACCAATATCATGAAGTAAACATCCTAATCTTACTGTCTTCACGTCTGCATTTAATTCCTGGGCCACAACTACTCCCATCTTTGTTTCCTCAATTGTATGGACTGCTAAGTTTTGACCATAGGAAAAGCGGTATTTGAAACGACCAATCACCTTAATAATTTCTACCGGAAGATTATAAACTCCTACCTCCTGGCAAATCTTTTTCCCCTCTTCCAGTAGTATTTTATCCATCTGAGATTTAGTCTGAGCAACCACCTCTTCAATTCTTGAGGGCTGAATCCGCCCATCCTTAACCAGCTTTTGCAAAGAGATTTTGGCAATTTCCCGACGTAGAGAATCAAAAGAAGAAAGGCGAACTTCATTAGTTTCATCCAGCTCCAGTTCTACTCCGGTTGCTTTTTCAAAAGCCCGGATATTTCTTCCTTCCCGACCAATAATCTTTCCTTTAACATTTTCGTTAGCCAGCTCTATACTGGAAACAGTGTAGCCGGCCACATAATCAGTTACTCCATGGCGCAAAGCCTCAGACAATATTTCTTGACTCAATTCCTCTTCATTGGCCTTAATTACTTCTTTTGCTTCCTCAATCTTTTTTGCTTGCCAAGTAATTAAATTCTTTTCTACCGCCTTAGTTAAACTTTCCCTCGCTTCTGCTCGACTTAAAGCGGCAATTCGCTCTAAGGTGGCCAGCTGTTTTTTTCTTAATTCTTCTGCCTCATTCCCTCTTTGATTAATCTCTTTTTCCCGGCTAAGCACCCCCTGCTCTCGACCATCTAAATACTTTTCTTTCTCCCTCAAAGCAATCGCTCTTTTTTCAATTTCTTTTTCCCGCTGACCAACTTGCTCCAAAAGCTTAACTAATTTTAATTCTCTTTCTTTAAACTCCTGAGTAATTATCGGCGCAGGAACAGTTTTTCTTGCCTTCTTAACCGGCCTCTGCTTAACAACTGCTTTTTTCTCTTTTTTAGCTGCCGACCTAACTACCTGAGGCTTTCTTCTTACTACTTTTTTCTCAACCTCCAAGGGCTTTTTCCCAAGCCGAGAAACCAAGCTTTTTAATCCTTTAAACACATCTCCTCCTTAAAAAATCTTTAAATAATGTAAGAAACACCGGAAGAAAAAGAAGGCTAAAAAAAACAAAAAAAGATTTAAAGACCAAGAAAATTAGTACTTCGTTCTTGCTTAATCATTTTTTAATAATCAATACTTTTAGCAATTCTATTTCCCACCAACTGTTTAATAAGCATATCTTACGCTAAATTATCTTTCTCGTCAATCAAATCTTTTACTAATTTATAGGGAAAACCTTTTCTGACCAGGTAGACTGATAAACCCTTTTTATCTCCCCCGCCCCGAAAGGTTCTTAATTTCTTTTTCAGTAAGGCTTTGGCCATTTTTTGCTCATCAAAACCCGCTTTTTCCAACCCCTGCTCAATTATTTTCTGATCCACTCCCTTTCTTCTTAGCTCCATCCTGATTTGGAGCAATGATCGGGGGCGGAAAGAAGCGCGCTGAGCCACCCACCACTCCACAAAATTCAGGTCCGAAAGAAGGTTTTTTTTCTTGAGTGATAAAATAGTTTTCCCAACCATCTGATCCGTCTTAAGTTGCAAAAACAAAGGCGCTTTTTTTAAACCCGGCTCACTTTTTCTCAAATACATTTTTAATCGCTGAGCCATCTCCCTTTCACTGCGGGGACGAAAGGAAAGTAAAAAAAGGGCCTTGTTAGTGGTTCGCTCCTCAATTTCCTTTTCCCAAAAAGCAATTAGCTTTTTTTCCCCAATCTTTTCTCCTACTCCTAAATCATATTTTGTCAGCAAAAAAAGGGAAGCGCCTAAAACAAAATCAGGAAAATGAAGATTAACCCGATCACGCTGCTTTTTTTGAGGAGTGATATCAGTAATTAACCAATCCCTCATTTAAAAATCAATCCTCTTTCAGAGCTAAGCTCATCGTTTGCTTGGAAATCTTTTCCATGAAAGTTGGATTTTCCTCCAAATATGTCTTGACCGCCTCCCGCCCTTGGCCTAAGCTTTCCTTTTTATATTTGAAAAAAGAACCAGATTTTAAAATCAAACCGTGTTTAACCGCCAGGTCTAAAATTGAACCGCTCCTGGAAACCCCACCCACATTCATAATCTCAAATTCCGCTTCCCGAAAAGGAGGGGCAACTTTATTTTTCTTTACCCGGGCCCGATGAGTCGAGCCAACAACCACCCCATCCGCTTTTTTAATGACTCCAGTTTTCCGCAAATCAATTCTGATCGAAGCATAGAATTTTAAAGCCAATCCTCCGGAAGTGGTTTCCGGGTTGCCAAAGAAAACGCCAATTTTATGGCGAATTTGATTGGTAAAAACCAACGAAGTTTTGGATTTGGAAATTGCGCCGGAAAGTTTGCGCA
>CBDUUX010000043.1:0-5481 GCA_965370515.1 uncultured bacterium | reverse complement strand
CAAATAGTTTTTAAAATTCATCTTTGCTTTGTAGTATAATTTAAGAATGCTAAATAGGCTAAAGAACTTGTTTGACTATAATCGCAAGGAAATTTCCAACCTGGGTAAAGTGGTGGCGCAAATTAATGCGCTGGAACCGAAAATTAAAAAACTTTCAGACGCTAAGCTTAGGGCAAAAACTAAAGAGTTTAAGAAAAGAATAAGCAAAGGAACTTCTGTCGAAGAACTGCTTCCTGAGGCTTTCGCCGTCGTGCGGGAAACTGCTTTTCGAGTTTTGGGAGAGCGCCATTACGATGTTCAGCTAATGGCGGGAATATCTCTATTTGAAGGGAAAATAGCGGAGCAAAGAACAGGCGAGGGAAAAACCCTAACAGCCACTTCTCCTTTGTATCTTCGGGCCTTGGAAGGCAGGGGCACTCACTTGGTGACGGTGAATGATTATTTGGCTCGGGTAGGTATTGGCTGGATGGGACCGGTTTATGATTTTTTGGGTTTATCCGTAGGTTGTATTATTCCTCAACAATCTTTCATTTATGATCCCAAGCACAGGGGTAAGTCTACGGACTGGAGATTGCGTTCTTTAAAACCAGTGGAGCGCAGGGTTGTTTATGAAGCGGACATTACTTATGGCACGAACAATGAGTTTGGCTTTGACTATTTGCGTGATAACATGGTTCGGGAGAAAGGCTCAATGGTTCAGCGGGGTCATTATTACGCGATTGTGGACGAGATTGACTTTGCTTTAATTGATGAGGCGCGCACCCCCTTAATTATCTCTTCTCCAGCCGGGGATTCAACTCGGGAGTATTCGCAATATGCCACCCTAGCGGCGGAGTTAGCGCCGGATTCAGACTATGCGATTGACGAAAAGGAAAAGTCAGCGGTTTTAACAGAGTATGGAATTAGAAAGGTTGAGCGAAAGCTAGGTTTTTCTAATCTTTATGAGGAAGATTTTGAGACGATTCACCACATTGAAAATGCGCTCAAAGCCAGAACCTTGTTTCACAAAGACAAAGACTATGTGCTTAAAGACAATCAGGTAATTATTGTGGATGAGTTTACGGGAAGATTAATGCATGGGAGGCGCTGGTCAGATGGTTTACACCAGGCAGTGGAAGCCAAAGAGGGGGCAACTATTCAGCAGGAAAGTAAAACCTGGGCAACAATTACTTTTCAAAATTATTTTCGCTTGTACGAAAAACTTTCCGGAATGACGGGGACGGCAGAAACAGAATCTGAAGAATTTAAGAAGATCTATGATTTGGATGTTGTCGTTTTACCGACCAACAAACCAATTACTAGAGTTGATCATCCGGACGTAATTTACAAGAATCAGCGGGCAAAGTATGCGGCTATTGCCGCTGAAATTGAAAGATGTTTCAAGCGGGGCCAACCAGTTTTAGTTGGAACTACTTCAATTCAAAAAAATGAAATGGTTTCTCGATATTTGCGCAAGAAGAAAATTCCCCACCAGATTTTAAATGCGAAGAATCACGAAAAAGAGGCCGATATTATTGCGGATGCCGGTAAGCTTAAAGTAATTACTGTGGCCACTAATATGGCAGGAAGAGGAGTAGATATTGTTTTAGGGGGAGAAAAACCGGAAAAAGCTCAAAGCTTAAAGCTTAAAGCTCAAAGTTATCAGGAAGAAGTAAAAAAATGGCAAGAACAGCATGATCGGGTTTTGGATTTGGGAGGCTTACACGTCATTGGTACGGAAAGACATGAAGCGAGAAGAATTGACAATCAACTTCGAGGAAGAGCGGGACGGCAGGGAGATGCCGGTTCTTCTTTGTTTTTTGTGGCCTTAGACGATGATTTAATGCGGATATTTGGCGGGGAGCAAATTAGTAATTTAATGACCCGGTTTAATGTGCCGGAAAACGTTCCTCTTTCTCACTCAATGGTTTCTCGAGTATTGGCCCAAATTCAAGTTAAGGTTGAGGGCTCTAATTTTGATATTAGAAAAAGTTTAGTAGAGTACGATGATGTGGTAAACAAACAGCGGGAGATTGTTTACAAAAGGAGAATCGGAATTCTAACCTTACATCAAGAAAATCCTCAAAAACTTAAGGAAGAAGTTTTATCAATTTTAAAAAGCGAGGTTTTTGAAACAGTTGCGGTTAGTGTGGATCCGGTTACGCTAGAGGTTGACCTGGATAAAGTAGTTTTAGGTTTTTGTGAGATTTTGCCGATTGATGAAGGGGAAGAAAGGGCAAAAATTAAGCAAAGAATTAAGGGTAAGAATGAACAAGAGACTAAGGAGAGCTTATTTTCCTTAGCCAAGAGTTTTTATGATCAGCGAGAAAAAGCCTTGGGGGAAAGAATCTCTCGGGACATTGAAAAATCTGTCTATCTGCTTACCGTTGATAATCATTGGGTAGATCATTTGACTGCTTTGGATGATTTAAAAGAGGGAGTACGCTTGAGAGGTTATGCTCAGCGGGACCCATTGGTAGAGTATCGCAAGGAGAGTTTTGATCTTTTCCAAACCTTGCTGGCTAATATTGACTATCATCTAGCCAGAAGAATATTGCGGGTTAAGGTTCAGCTTCAACCTCAAAAGCCGGGTCAAATTATAGAAGGTCGAGGCCAGATCGCCATGCCCAAAATATCGCCGAGCGCTGATCAATCGAGCGAACAGCTAGTTAGAAAAGCCAAGCCGGTAATTTCCGGCAAGAAAAAAATTGGCCGCAATGATCCTTGTTGGTGTAACTCTGGGAAGAAATGGAAAAAGTGTCATTACCCAGAAACAGGCTGATTATTTAGGTATAATATAACCATGAGCCACTTGGAAAGAGAGGGGCAGTCCGAGGATAGTCGCGAAGTGAGTCGTCGGTGGTTTTTGTTACTAATGGCTTCGGCCTCTACTTCAGCGCTTGCAGCCCATATATCTAATAGGTTAGGTCTTTCTCGTCCTTTTGCTCCCCAATCAGAAAAAGGAAAGACCGATTTGTTTGCTGTTCTTTTTTCGAAACTAAAAGAAAAACAGGCAAACGAGTTTTTTGACTCAGAGGCTTGGGCAAATAATCGGCTTTTGGGAAGCATGGAGAGAGGTTTAAATCAAAGAGAGGCAATCACTATTCGCTATAGCCCAGGAGGAAATTTAGTGGGAGAAGAAAAAGCCTTGGTTTTGGTTAGCCCTGACAGTCGATTCGGGGTTTTATTATCTGCCGGAGTCAACCAAGAAGGAGTTAGTTTTATTGGCCAAAAACATTACAATTTCGCTGAAGCATTTGTCTTGGATTTAAAAGGAGGCCAAGCTTGGACAGTTCGTTTTCAAGATGGTCAACCTTTCCGTTCGGCTAGTTACCAACCTAAGATTACAAGAGGTGATATTAGTAGTTGGGAAGTTGGCTATCTATTTCAAGCTCTTGGCAATCCTCCTGAGGACAAAGGATGGCCAGGCTTACTTGCCGAAGTTATTAACCAATCAGTTCCCGATAGACGGCTTACTGGTCTGATAGTTGAACGACTTTATTGCTTAGATTCAGAAGAAACTTCCCGCACACCTCAATCTCCCTCGGTTTTTAGAAATGCTTAAAGTCTAATCTGGTAAAATTAGAGTATGGTTAAAAAAGAAAAAGAAGGGATTCCCAAGCAAGCCTGGATTAGAGTAGGCTTGCTAGCCCTGGTGGTCGGCAGTTTGCTTTGGGTTTTTACTACTCAGGCGCAAGCTCCGGGAGGAGGAAAGGTGGGGGGACAGAAAATAAATCTTGATATTTTGCCGGAAGAAGTATCGGGTGGGGTTCAGGTTTTAGGGGAAAAAATAAAGAATGTTCTTCCCGAGGAAACAAAGAAGGAAATTATCACTACAGTAGAGAAAAATCAGATTGTCGAAGAGATTAAAAAAATAGTGACTACGGTAACCGAAGAGATTGAGGGTTTTCCTCAAAAGCAGGAAAAAGAATTAAAGAAACAAGTTATTCAGGAAGTTTGCAACCAGCTTTTGGAGGATTTGGAAAATGAACAATAGATTAAAAGAATTAGAAGGAAAATTGAAAGGGATTAGAAGTGGGCTTAATTTAGTTGAAAGAACTAGGCGGATAACTGAGCTTAAAAAAGAGGTTGGGAAAAAGGACTTTTGGAAAGATTCCGCAAGAGCGGGGAAAATAACAGCAGAGATTGGGGAAACGGAAAAGGAAATAGAACAGTTAAATGGGTTTGAGGAGCGAATCCGATCCACCAAGGAAATTGCCTCTCTTTTAGAAAAAGAAAAAGATGTTTTTTTAGAAAAAGAACTGGAAGAAGAGATAGTGGATTTGGAAAAAGGAATTAAGTCTTTAACTCAAAAGACTTTTTTGTCGGGAAAGTATGATTCTTATGGAGTTTTGCTTTCTGTTCACGCCGGCCAGGGGGGAACAGAAGCAATGGATTGGAGCGCAATGCTGGAGCGGATGTATTTAAAATATGCTCAAAAAAGAAAGTGGCTGGTTGATGTTATTGATTTGGTAGCCGGGGATGGAGCAGGGATTAAGGCGGTTACTTTAAAAATTGTTGGATTCCAGGCTTACGGATATCTTAAAAAAGAAGCGGGAGTACACCGGCTTGTGCGCATCTCTCCTTTCAATGCTCAGAATTTGCGCCAAACCTCTTTTGCCAAGGTTGAGGTGTTGCCCTTGATCGAGAATGAAAAAGAAGTGGAAATTAATTCTGAGGACCTGGAAGTAGAAACATATCGAGCCGGAGGCCATGGGGGGCAGAATGTAAATAAAGTGGAAACAGCGGTGAGAATTAAGCATAAGCCAACGGGTTTAGTAACTTCTTCCCAATCCCAGCGCTTTCAGGAGAAAAACCGGGAAATTGCGATGCAGATGCTAATGGCGAAGCTGGTTGAAATTGAGGAGCAAAACAAAAAACAAGAAGAGAGAAGGCTGAAGGGGAAAAATGCTCTTCCTTCCTGGGGTCAGCAGATTAGGTCCTATGTTTTACACCCTTATAAAATGGTAAAAGATTTAAGAACGAAGGTGGAGTCTAATGATCCGGAGGCAGTTTTAGGAGGGGATTTAGAAGAGTTTGTTGAAGCGGAGTTAAAATTAGATTAAGATAGTATCAGGTTAAAAAATTAAAGGAGGAAGTAAAAATGGAAGATATTCAAAGTGTTGATTCGGCTGATTCTTTAGTAAAGCCCTTATCTCTTTCTGAGGGGGCAAAAAATAAGATTATTTGGCTGGTAGCTTTGGTTTTTGTTTTAGGAACAGTTAGCGGTTGGGGATTATTTAGGACAACTAGTAAACAGGAGGGGGCTTTTGGTGGAGGAGGAGCCGCTCAACTGGTTGAAGGGGAAAAAGTTGAGACAGGAAAGGTATACGGCAGTGGGGAAGAAGAGGCTTTCTCGGATAATACCAAGGGCGTAATTGAGGTAAATGAGGAAGGGGGAGAGGGAACTCATGTGCTGAGGCGTGAAGGGGGAGATTCTCAAACAGTTTATCTTACTTCTTCGGTTTTAGATATGGAGATGTTTGTTGGCCGCCAGGTTGA
>CBDUUX010000042.1:0-5500 GCA_965370515.1 uncultured bacterium | reverse complement strand
TTTAAAAGAGGAAATGGAAAAATTATCAGTGGAGCTGGCTTTGGCGGAAAAAGAGCAAGATGAGAAGAAAATTAAGTCTTTGGAAAACAAATTTACTCTTTTAGCCAAAGAATTGGTTGCAGTTGACTCGCAAGAGTGATACAATTATACCCAATTGTAACTTTTGAAAAATGCCCAGAGCCCAAAAAAAAACTTCCACTCCTGTTTTAAGTAAAAGCATTAAGAGCTTGGTTGCTCTAGGGCGAAGGCAAGGATTTATCACCCAAGACATAGTTTTGGAAAAAGTTTCTGAGCCTCATAAACACATTGATCAGCTGGATATTTTCTATAACACTCTTTTTAAGGCGGGGGTAGATATTTTTGAAGGGGTTTCTTTTAAAAATACTAAAGAATCTGCGCTAGAAACAAAGAAAGTTCCCTTGATTTCTATTTTATCCGGCAGAAATGTTACTGACCCCGTAAGAATGTATTTGCAAGAAATTGGCAAAGTTTCCTTACTTACGGCGGCCCAAGAAGTAGATTACGCTCAAAAAATTGAGCAAGGTTCTAGTGCCGCCCGAGCGAATTTAATTGAAGCTAATTTAAGGTTAGTAGTTTCTATTGCGAAAAAATATATTTCACGGGGGCTTTCTTTTTTGGATCTAATTCAAGAAGGAAACCAAGGTTTAATGAAGGCAGTAGAAAAGTTTGACTGGAGAAGGGGCTTTAAGTTTTCTACCTATGCTACCTGGTGGATTAGGCAGGCAATTACCCGGGCAATAGCGGACCAGGCTAGAACGATTCGGATTCCCGTTCATATGGTGGAAACGATGAACAAAGTTTTTAAAACTTCCCGTCAGCTTTCCCAAAAACTAGGGCGGGAACCAACCAAAAAAGAATTGGCCAAAGCAACGGAATTGCCTAAAAGTAAAATTGATGATATTTTCCGGATTTCTCAGTCCACCGCCTCACTCGCCGCTCCCGTGGGAGATGAGGATGACTCATTTTTAGGAGATTTTATTGAAGATGTTACTTCCCCCTCTCCCTATGATGAGACTTCAAAAGAATTACTAAAAGAGTCAATTTCCGGAGTGCTTGATTCTTTGGATGAGCGGGAAGCGAAAGTTTTAGAGCTTCGTTTTGGCCTGGTTGGTCAACCCCCCAAAACCTTAGAGGAAGTGGGCAAGGTCTTTGGTGTTACCCGTGAGCGCATTCGCCAAATTGAAGCTAAAGCTTTGCGCAAATTGCGCCATCCTTCTAGGCGCAAAAAACTTCAGGACTATCTTTCTTAGAGAAAAGCAGCGCCGACGGTTAAGAGTCCCAAAAATATGACAAACTTGCCGAAGTTGATTTTTTGAGCCAGTTTCAAAAGTAAGTGAATGGTAAGCAGGCCGAAAACAAAAGAGGCCAGTAGTCCCCACCAAAGAGCAGGAGTGGAAAAGTAGCTAAGGTTCAAAACAAGATTGCCCAAAAAAACAATTGGCAAGCTCATTAAAAAACTAAGTTTAAGCGATTCAGTTTTGGAAAAGCCGAGTAAAAGCAAAATGGCTACGGTGGAGCCGGAGCGAGAAAGTCCAGGCAAGGCCGCCAACCCCTGAATTAGGCCCAAGATTAGCCCGTCTTTAGTTTTTAAATCTTTTTGTTCTCTTTTTCCCTTGCTCTTGCTTTTTTTTTGTAAAAAGCCGGTGATTAGTAAAAGGAGGCCAGTGATTAAGGTGATTGTTTTTCCGGTTAACAAAAATTGACTTTCTATCCCGTCAATGATTTTTAAAATGCTGAAAGCCAGCAAGCCACTGATTAAAGTGGTTAAAATCAAAAACCTAACTAATTTTTTGTTTTTAGGAAGAGTAATAATTTCTTTTCGGAAATAAACTAAGGCGGCTAGAAAAGTGCCTAAGTGTAAAAATAAAGCTTGGGAAATAAAATCGCTCAAATCTTTTTGACCAAAAAAATGGGTTTGGGTTAAAACTAACAAGCCCTCAGAACTAACTGGGAGCCATTCCGCTATTCCTTGAATTGTTCCTAAAACAAGTTGCTCAATCATTATTGGGCAGGAGCCTGGCCATAAATAATAATAGTAGTACCGGGGTTATCGGCAGAAGCTAAAATACTTGCCCTATCCCCTAAGTTTGGCTGGGCCCAGTAGTAAAGTTGACCTACCTCTTCGGTTTTCATATTAATGCACCCGTGAGACATAGGCGCGCCAAAATTATCATGCCAATAAGTACCATGAATCCCAAAACCTCGTATTTTAGGAATTCGGGCATTATAGAAGTACATTATATAAGGAACATTGGGCAAATAATAGTAAGTCCTTCTGGCCCTAGAACCGCCCTCCATTTTAGCGTAACGCAACTTAATCCAGATTTTAAAAGTGCCGGTGGGAGTTCGACCCCACTTCCCTGAAGAAATTAAAAAATTATAAACTTGCCGATTGCCCTCATAGGCATAGAGCCGTTGGTTAGTTAAGTCGATTTCAATTCTTTTATTGGCAGTAGTTGCGCTTAATATTTGGGAGGAAGGAAGGGTAAGGGTAAGTTGTTTTAGGGGCACATCAAGCTCTTGGTTGTTAAAAATTGCTTTTTTTTCAAGAAGGTTAAGCCGGCCATTTCCTAATTCTAAAGAAGGAGAAGAGGGAAAAAGGAGAAAGATAAAAGAGAGGATGACAAAAAAATAGCCGGTAAAGAAAGTAAATTTTGTTTTACTCATTTTTTGTTGTGGTGTAGTTTATGGTCAACCACCGCTTTTATTTTAGCACTTTTTTATTCAGCTTTTCTCTCTTTACCTAGGTTTAGATAGTATTGTCTTTTCTTTTCCGCAAATTTTTCAATGCTGTATCTGAGCATTGTTCGAGGCATTTTCAGAGTATGTTTATCCAAAAATTGTTCTAAGGTTTTTTGGTCTTTTTTGCCTGTTTCCCGCAGCATCCAGCCTGAGGCTTTATGGATGAGATCGTGCTTATCAGTAAGAAGAATCTTGCTTATTTTTAAAGCATCTTTAAAGTCATTATTCCGAATGAAAGCAAAGGTGGCCATAATGCTAATTCTTCGTTCCCAAAGATTTTCGGATTGGGCTAGTTTGTAAAGAATGGAGCGGTCTTTGTCTAAAAGATAGGCGCCTACGATATGAGGAGTGGAAATATCAACTAAATCCCAGTTATTAATGTATTTGGTGTGGGCAAGGTAAAAATCAAAAATTTGTTTTTGCTCTCCTGGGGTTGCTTTGAGGTATTTTAAGGTTAAAATCGCTACCGCTACCACTCGCTGGTCATGAATGGGTGAAGTGAGGAGTTTTTTAACCTCAGAAAGAGGAAGGTTTTTGTATTTGCGGGCAAGTTTTCTTTTTTCGAGAGTAGGGACGCCCCAGAAAATATCTCCCTCTCCGTACTCACCCGGTCCGGTTTTGAAAAACCGGGACTCATTTTGGGAGCGGTTAGGGTCTTTGAGCCTGATTAGCTCTTTTACTAGCTGGGGCACAGTGCTCATTTGTTAATTATAACAAGGGTAGTTTAAGAAAAATACTGCCCTTACTTTTAAAAGGGAGCTACCAGTACTTTTTTACTTGGTTTACAGAAAGTAGTTTTTTATCAAAACTGGCTAATTTGCCCCCTAAAGAGCTAGCCGCAATTAAACAATCGGCCATATCTAGTTTAGTT
Source organism: uncultured bacterium (assembly GCA_965370515.1). Lineage (GTDB taxonomy): Bacteria > Patescibacteriota > Microgenomatia > UBA12405 > BS750m-G30 > BS750m-G30. Next base: position 1,866 of record CBDUUX010000042.1, on the reverse strand, counting down.
TTTCCAAAGATATCTACTGCTCTTTTAACATCTTTGCTGAGTTTAATATTGGGCCGGGAAGCAAGAAAGCGAAAAATCTTAATAATTTTCTTTCGGCCAATCTGATAGCTACCGCTCAAAACATACTCTAGCTCAGGGAAAACCACCTCTGGGATAATTATCTTTTTCTCCTTTTCTAAAAGCGCTTTTACCTTATTTGCTTTTTGGGGCTCATCATTGGTAAAAAAACGGATCAAGGAATTAGTGTCTAAGCAAATCATTTTTTCAGACTAAATTTTTGTCTTACCTTTTGTTTTATTATTGCTTTTTGCCCGGCCTTAGGAAGAAATTTAGTTGATTTAACAACTCCCAAGGCTTCATTAATAGAGAGAAGAGGTCGGGCAATGATTTGGTTATTTTTCGTTTCAAAATAGATTTTATCCAAAGGTTCTAGGCCCAAAAGCTCTCTTATTGCTTGAGGAATAACGACTTGGCCCTTATCAGAAATAGTAGCAATACCATTCATAGTAAGAGCATTATATCTTAGTAAGAGCGTCAATGTCAAGTCTTACTGGAGTTTTATAAATGAAAGAGATTTGTCTTTAGCGGTTGGGTTTTTTACGATTAATAATTTTTTGTAAAAAAACAAACAAAGTGATGATAAAAACCAAAGGGGAAACAAGGGTGGCTAGTAAAAAAGAAATTAAGTGTAAAATTTCAAAAAAGGTTTTAAGAATGAAAATATTAGAAAATAACTTTGCCAGAGCGTAAAAGAGATTGTGTAAAATGCTCCCCAGAGAAAAGCCCAGAGAGGCAAGAGTAGCTATTTTTAAAAGCTGGTTAATTTTTTTTTCAAACTTGCTTTTTTTAAGCAGGAAAAAGCTTAAAAGAGAAAGGGGAAGAAGAGAGAAAAGAAGAATCAAAAAAATTGGTTTTTGAAGGAGGTTTCTTAAGAAGGGGATAAAAAAGGAGCCAATAATTAAGAAAAAACTTAAGTTAAGAAAGCCAAAGGTTATTTTAAATAATTTATTCATTTAAATATTGTAGCAAATTAGCTATAATACGGGATGAGAAAGAAAAAGAAAAGAGCCCTAGTTGCCGGAGCTGGTGGTTTTGTGGGCGGCGGTTTATTTGGGATTTTTAATCCTTTTTTTAAAATGGTGGAAATAGGCAATCTTCTTTAGAAGAAATCAAGGAAATTTAGTACTTAACAATTAGGTTGGGAGAAGAAAGATAGCACCTTGTTCCGTTTAGAGATTTTATTTGGACCTCATATTGATTATTACCCAGCCAAATACTAGTCGATTGGGAAATTAAGGTTTGATAGCTTAACTGGTCAGTTGATTGCTGAGAATAATCAACTTCCCGGTAGTGGGTTTTATCATAAAGGCGAGTGTAACAGCGACTGTTTCCACTCAAGGCCTTTAAGTTTCCTTCCCAGTAAACTTTTGCTCGACTAGAGTAGTTGCTAATATTAAAATTAAACTCTGAGCCCTCAAGGGCAGTCCAGTCGGTATTGGTAGTTGAGCCCCCTGAGCCTAGAGGAACATAGCTAGTTCTCAAAAAAGAGCTGGTAGTGAAAGAGTTAGTTAGGGCGGCGGCAATTTTTTGGTCAATTAGCTCCTCGCAGGCCAAGGAACAGCCTTGGGCAGTTGAGGAAAGAACAACGCCTTTCTCTTTTATTTTTACTTTTTCTCTATTTACTGTTTCTGTGGAGAGAAAATAGCTGGAGTAAAGAAGGTTGGTAATAAAGAACAAAGATACTGGTAGTAAAAGAAGGGCTTTTTCTCTTTTTTTCACTTTAAGAAATTATAGCAAAAAGAGAAGGCAGTTTTTTTGACTTTATTCCAGGGAGAGATTTTATTCACATACCAGCGGGATTCGACG
>CBDUUX010000041.1:0-5641 GCA_965370515.1 uncultured bacterium | reverse complement strand
GTAGTAGAATGAAGTAATGGAAAAAGAAAGGGCAGGTTTTGGGGGTAGGCTTGTCAATCTTTTGGTCATATCAATAGGCCTTAGCACCTTGCTTTATTTTACTCCCATCAAAGCAAAAGTTATTAGACGCTATCACCTCTGGCAAAGACAAGCTAAGTGCCATGTATTTACTGATTTTAATCTCTGCGGACAAGTAATGGGCATCAGCAGCAACTTCCTTCTTCCTGATACTCCGATGGAGAATGTATTTGTGATTGCCATTCCCGAAAGCAATTTGGAAAACTTACTCGGCGAAAAAACATTTGCCTGGCTTAAAAAACCAGAAGATTTAATGTTTATTATTGCCAGCCCCGAAAAATTCGAACAAAACATTATCCAGATTACCAAACCTCAGCCTAATGGTATTTATGTTCTTAATCTTCCCGTTGGTTACTATTTACTTTGTCTGGCTAATCTGGGCCATTCTGGCCAAGACCCGATTATTCCCGTCTCGGTCGTAGGCTGTCTCCAAGCCCAAATCAGTTCTGAGGGACAAACCACCCTTGATATTCGCTGGGGAGAAAAAGGAATTACTACTCCTAACTAATTTTCTCTTTACCCACAAGTTTTTGCAAAACTTCAGGCACCTTTATTGAGCCGTCTTTTTGCTGATTATTTTCTAAAATAGCCAGCAACGGACGGTCAGAAATGGCCGTGGCATTTAAAGCGTGAACAAATTTATTCCCTTCCTTAGTTTTCACTTTGATATTTAGTCTTCTGGTTTGAAAATCGGTGCAATTGCTGCAAGAGTGAGTTTCTCGATAAAGACCTTCCCCCGGAAACCAGGCATCAAGATCATACATTCGCCGGTTAGGAAAAGGTAAGTCTCCAGTACAGGCGCTTATTACCCGATAAGGAATTTTTAGCTCCTGCATAATTTCTTCCTGAAGAGAGAGTAAATTAAGACATTCCTTGTCTGAAGCCTCAATGTCAGGAACAGTATAAACATTCATTTCCACTTTATGAAATTGATGAAGACGAATCATCCCCTTAGTATCCTTGCCGTAGGTTCCTGCTTCCCGCCGAAAACAAGGAGAAAAATTAACATACCTTACCGGTAAATCTTTTTTACCTAAAGTTTCGCCTGCATGCATCGGAATTACTGAGTGCTCGGAGCTGGAAACAAAAACTAGATCATCTTTTTCAAACACATATGCCTGATCCCAACCCCCGTGTTCTGCATACCCCAAGCCCCGCTCTATTTCCTTTTTTACCATATAGGGGGGAATTATCGGCACAAATCCTTTTTGCGCTAACTTACTAAATCCATACCACATTAAGGCCATTTCTAGCAGTGCTCCGTCCCCCTTATAATAACCAAAGCGGGAACCGGATACTTTTGCTGCTCGCTTTTTATCAATTATCCCTAATCTTAAACCTAATTCCAAATGATCCAAAGGTTTAAAATCAAACTCTGGTATTTTCCCCCATTTTCTTAGCTCGACATTTTCTTCCTCCCCTTTTCCCACAGGAACATCCTCAGCGGGAAGATTAGGAATCTTCCACAAGGCCTCTTTCCAATCTGTTTCTAGGGGAGTTAATTTCTCTTCTTTTTCTAAAAGCTCTTTTTTAAACTTCTTACTTTTCTTAAGCAAGTTAGTAGGCGGCTTTCCTTTACTTTTCTTAAGCTCCTCATTTAACTTATTTCTTTCCCCTCTTAAAGCTTCTACTTCCCCCAGGAGCTCTCGCCACTCCCCGTCAATCTTCAACCACTGGCTAACTAGCCCCTTCTCATAACCTCTGCTTTCAGCGGCCTTTTCTACTTTTTTCTGGTTTTCCCGAACATATTTTGGATCTAGCATTTTATAATCCCAACTCTTTACTAATCGCTTGCATTGAGTGCAAACAAATTTTAACAAATTCTTCTAAGGGAATGTTTAGTTTTTCTTTACACATCTTTATTTCTTCTCTCCTGGTGCCTCTGGCAAAGGCTTTTTCACCAAAACGGTTTAATACCCGCTCCACTGTTACTTCTGCCAGTTTTTTGTTTGGCAAAACCAAGGTGGCGGCCACAATCAGGCCGGTTAAACTATCAGCACAATAAAGCGACCAATCCATTAAAGTCTGAGGCTCTACTCCCGTGTTGTCCCAATTGTGAGCGGCCATCGTTTGGGCTACTGCCTGGCTAACCTCTACTCCTTCTTTTTTTAAAGTTTCTACCACTTCAATTCCCTGCTTTTCCACCGGCACCGAATCCTTGTAATCCCCATCGTGCATTAAGCCCGCCATCAGCCACTCTTCCCGGCTCTCTGTCACTTTATCAGCCTGTTTCTCCTTAAGATAATCGTATAAGGCGCCCATGCAAGCCTCGGTTGCCAGCATATGCTTGATAATATTCTTATTTTCTACCTCGCTCTCCAAAATAGAAAGCAGTTTATTTCTGTCCATTATTTATTTTTCTCAAAAATCTACTTTGGCCTTAATAAGGGAAACAGCACACATTCTCTGCCTGATTTATTCATTAAAAAAGAAAATAACCTTTCGGACACTCCAAAGCCGCAAGCGGGGGGCATTCCGTGCTCTAGAGCTTCAACAAAATCCCGATCATGCATTTGCGCTTCTTTATCCCCTTCTTCGCGCATTTTTGCTTGTTCCTCAAACCTCTCGCCCTGATCAGCTGGATCATTGAGCTCGGAATAACCATTGCCCATTTCCGAACCGGCTAAAATAATTTGAAATCTTTCTACCAAACGCGGGTCATCTTCTTTTCTTTTAGCTAGAGGGGAAACCTCCACTGGATGGTTAATTAAAAAAACTGGACCCGCTATTTTCATCCTAATTTGCTTCCAAAGTTTATCAATCAAGCGACCTTTTCTTTCCTTGGAATCAAATTTTACTTTTAACTTTTTAAGTTTTTCCTGAATCTCTTTCTTGGTTGCCTTTAAAACATTAATATCTAATTCTTTTCTAATACGAGTTACATAATCAATTTTTTCCCATTTTTTGCCAAAATCAACTTGAAAATCACCAACTTTAAACTTAGTTTTTCCAAAAACTTTTTTAGCAACCTCTTTATATAGTCTCTCTGTTAACTTCATCCCCTGTTGATAATTAACATAGGCCCAGTAAAATTCCATTTGGGAATAATCCTGAAGATGTTCAAAACTAATTCCTTCATTGCGAAACTGCCGACCTAGTTCAAAAGTTTTTTCAAAACCACCAACCAAAAGTCTTTTTTGCCAAAGCTCTCCCATAGAAATACGCAAATAAACATCAATATCTAAAGCATCGTGATGGGTTACAAAAGGATTGGCATCTGCCCCCCCAACTACATTTTCCAATACTGGGGTTTCTACCTCCAAAAATCCTTCCTTTAGCATAAAATCCCGTATAGTCTGCCAAAACAAGGCTTTTTTAACAAAAAGCTTCCTGAGCTCTGGGTCGGTGGCTAAATCCAGATATCTTTTTCGGTATCTGGTTTCCTCATCTTTCAAGCCTTGCCTCTTTTCTGGCATTGGCCTAATTGACTTAGTTAAAATTTTAAAATTTTCAACTTCTAAGGTAATTTCTCCTGCCTTGGTTTTAATAACCTGGCCTTCAACACCCAAAAAGTCCCCTACATCCAAAAAATTCAAAAGCCTGTATTCCTTCTTCTCCAACTTGCCTTCCTGAAACCAAAGCTGAATTTGGCCACTAGAATCCATTAAATCAAAGAAAGCAATTCGGCCGTGCCTGCGGATGGATTTTATTCTTCCCGCCGTTTGGGCATCTTTACCTAACCTATTTCTGGCCTCAAGGCAAGTATGCTTTTTGGGATAAGAATGGGGGTAAGGATCAATTCCTAATTCACGCAACTGGTTGGCTTTTTCAATTCTTTCTTTTTTAATCGCGGCTAGCCTATTTTGCGCCATTAGAATTATAATACCACTAATTAATAATAGTTAAAATGCAGTAGTTAGCCACTCCTCCCGGAGTCTCAACCTCTACTTCTTCACCTTGCTTCTTGCCCAGTAGGGCTTGAGCCAAGGGAGAACCATAGGAAATTTGCCCCTTTAGAGGATCAGCCTGGCCGTCAGAAACAATTTCCAGTTCTTTTTGGCTAGAATTGATTCTTAAGGCTACTTTTGAGCCCAAACCAACGCCTCCGCCATTATTGGCAGTGCTTACTACCTTGGCATTAGCGACTAATTCTTCTAGTTCAACAAGTTGGTTTTCTAACACCTGAAGCTGATTCTTCAGAGAATCTAGGGCGCTATTTTCCGCCCAATCTCCATCGTTTCTCGCTCCGTCCAGCTCAGTAATTAAACGCTTTCTTTCCTTTTGCAAGGATTCAAGCTTACTTTGAGCTTTTTCAAAACCGATTTTCGTCAATACTTTTTTCATATTCTTTCTAAATCAAACAACTAACATTTAATATTCTTTTAAATTAAAAATCCCCCTTTTTTGGGGGGGTTGGAAAATAACAAACTTTCGCTCCCCCGCTTAGGTTGTTCGGGATTTATTAAAAATCTTGAAGACGGTCAGATACTCTTGTCTACTCATCTCAGTATCTAGATTATAAGTAAAAGAAAATTCTATGTCAAATATACCTAGGTGAATTAAGACTGGATTATTCTCTAACTTCTTCAACCAAGGCCTAAATTAGAAAGCTTTTTACCTTATCAGCAATTTCCCCTTTTACTTCTTTCCAACTAGCTCTTTGGCACATTTTAGGCATTGGTTGAAGGTCAGCATCCTTAAAATAAGACAATGACTTTAGCAAGTGAACTTTATTAAAATCTGATCCCTTGTATTTTTTATCCATTTGCCCAAATAACTCCTCTAAAGAATAATTTTGTAAAAGATAATAAAGGTCAATAAAATCCTTTTTGCTTCCTCTTTGGGAAATAGTTTGCAGTTTAGTACAAGCAATATCGATAATTGAACTTACTTTAATTCCCTGCCAATCAAGCATTGGCTCAAGTAAGGGGTAAGGATAACCCAAAAATTGAACTTGAACTCCTTTAAGAAAAGCGCTCAAAGTATTTTTATCGATCTCTAAGCTAATTAACTTGCCAAAACTTTCTAGCTGAGATTGAATTAAGATGGGGTCAAAATCTTTTTGGGTAAAAAAGTCTAAATCAATTGACTCCCGATGGTTTAACTGGAGCGCCAAAGCCGTTCCCCCAGAAAGGTAAAACTGATTTAAAAAAAGAGGTTTATCTTTCTGAAATACTTTAACCAGCCTGGCTGTTTTTAATGGTAAGCTTTCTGAAAATAAGTGGTCACTCATGATAAATAAAGCCTCCAAAAATTGTCTGATTTAAGACTTAACCTAAAAGAGTTCAGCTTTCTAAGTAATTGTTTTTTCTCAACTTTTTGCATTAACCAGGCTACTGCTCGACTATCTCCTTTTTCTAGCAAGATTTTGGTAATGTATTGAGAATTTTGTGGCCAATGAAGTTGACTTAAATCATCGCCCCAAAAATATTTACTGACAAACCCGGGCAGAGAAGACTTCATGGTTAAATTATATCATAATCCCCAGGATAATGAGGGCTATTTTTCGCTTTAAAATAGCTAAAAATTAAGATCAAAACGATCCTTAATCCCCTCAATCTGATCTCTAACCATCACTGCTTTCTCAAACTCCAGCAAACGCGCGTATTCCCGCATTTCCTTA
>CBDUUX010000040.1:0-5744 GCA_965370515.1 uncultured bacterium | reverse complement strand
TTTCGGATTCTAATGAGCTACCACAGCTTCGGACAACAGACATACATGCCGTGGGGGTATACTTGGGAGCCTTGCCCGGATGCTCTTCCTATGAGCACCATGTCTATTGGAATGAGAGAAATAATTAAAGAGATGGTGGAAATAAAGCCGATTTGTTCAAGACCGCCTAGGGTTTGATAAAGAAAAATCGGTAGAAAAATACTATAAATAGCTGTTTCCAGACCATTACCGAAAAATCCCCACCAGATAGGCTGAAGCTTGGGGTTTTTAACAACTTGTTTAATTTCAGACAAAGAAATCGCCTCTCCTTTTCGATTGTACTGGTCCATAAAAACGGGAATAATTGAGAGAAGCAAGATTGCCCCGGCGGTTAGATAAAGTCCGGAAAATCCCAACTTGGTAGCAATTATTCCTCCTATTAAGGGAGCGGCGGCAGTAGCGAGCTTGCTTATGATTGCCTGATTAGCTACTTGAGAAGAGAGAAAACGACGGCTGCTTTCCCAGCTAAAGGCCAGATGATAAGGGAGCCAGTGAAGAGGGATGGTTATCCCCAAAAAAACAGCTGCCCATTTTAAAAAGGCAGGGTTGGCTTCAGATTGGATCAAAAAAATCAAGCAAAGAAATAAAGTTAAAACCCCAAGAGCGATTAGTCGATCGGGTCCTAATTTTTTAATCGAAACAGCGATGGGAATAGTGGTTAAAATAAGGACGAGCTCTCTGGTTAGAAAAAAAGAAAAAAGCCCTGGCCAGCCTCCGGTAATTTTATAGACAAAAACAGGAATAAAAACACCAATCAAGCCGGTGGCCAAGCTTCTAAAAACAGAGTTGAGATACAGACCCGTTAACCCCGGCAGCTTGGCCGGATAGCGCCAATGTGGCAGAGTTAAAACCTGGTGTTGGCCATTTCCGTTCGGCATTTAGTGGACCTGCTGGGAATCGAACCCAGAACTTACCCGTGCGACGGGCATAGTATACCGTTTACCCACAGGCCCTCCTTCGCTAAAGCTTTGGCGGGTAAATTCCCGCTCTGACTTCAATTTTAACAAATTTTTAACCTCGTCCCAAGTGAGTTGAGGAAAGTCTTGGTAAAACTCAGAAACGGCAAAAAACAACTTGGGCTGTTCAACTACAACCACTTCATCAACTTCCTGTTTTAACTCCTCAACTGTTTCTTGAGGAGCAACCGGAAGAGCGATGATTATTTTTTGGGCTCCCAATTCCCCCACTTCCTTGACTGCACTTCTAATGGTTGATCCTGTTGCTGCCCCATCGTCAGCAATAATTATTTGTTTGTTTTTTAAACTTCCCAACTCTTTCAGATTAAGCTTGCTTTTAATTTCTTGGATTTTCCCTTGGGCATTAGCAACTGCTTCATCCACCTCCTCTTGCCTTCCTCCTAATTGCCTAATTAGCTCTTGGTTAAGTAGCAAGCTTTTTTTGCTACTGCTGATTGCTCCGATTGCCAATTCCGGGTTGCCGGGCAGGCTTATTTTCTTAACTATTAAAACTTGATGAGGGATTTTAAGCAAGGCGGATAAAACCGCCCCGATTACTACTCCCCCTTTGGGTAAAGAAACAATTAGAGAATTTTGCCAATCAAGATTAGCCTCTTGCCTTATCTTTTCTGCTAATTTCTTTCCCGCTTCGTTTCGGTTTTTAAACATTTTAACCAAATTCTAGGGCCAAGAGAATAAAGTAACTGGCAACCAAAAAGGCTGCCTCCCAGCGCTCTAGCATTTTTTTACTTTTAATAAAAGTGTAGAAGAGGAAAAAAGTAATTAAAAAGTAAAGAGTAATAGTGAAATATTGTTGGGGCTTAAAAAGAGTAATTGGAGCCAAAACTACGGTAGTTCCCAAAACCAAGGAAGCATTGGCCACTACCGATCCCAGCAAGTCTCCCAGGGCAATCGCTGACTCTTTGTTTTTAATCGCCCTAGTTTCAAAAGCTAGTTCAGGCAAGGAGCTTCCCACTCCTAGAATAAAAACACCTAAAATAAAATTGGGAATATTGAGCTGATGAGCCAAGTCCAGGGCTATTTTAACTAAAAAATCAGCTGAGCCAATAAGTAAAGCTAGGCTAACAACTAAGGTAATAATGGGCTTGGGGGAGTTAAACAAAGATATTGCCTTGTTTTTAAGGTTTTCCCAAAAACCAACTCTTCGCTCTTTCTTTTTTTTGGCAAAAACCATCGTTTGCCAAGTAAAGTAAAGAGCAAGCAAAATTATTCCATCCAAGCGACTTAAAACCCCGTCGCTAATCAAAAGTAAGGGAGCGGCGCTAATTAAGAAGGTGTAGTAGATATCATTTTTAACAACAGCATCTATAATTTTAAGCTTTCCTGAAAGTAGAGTGGCTCCGCCGATTACCAGTGATAAATTAGCAATATTGCTACCCAAAACATTGCCAAAAGAAAGCTCGGGCTGTCCTTTGGCGACACACTCAAGAGCAATAATTAGTTCGGGGACGGAAGTGCCGGCGGCAATTAATAAATTAGAAAGAGCATAGTTCCCGGTTTTAAATTGCCAGCTGAGTTTTTTAAAAGAATCAATCAGTAAGTGGGTAGAAAAAGAAAGAAGGCCAAATAAAACGGCTAGAGCAATAATTTGAAAGAATATCATTTTTGTATTTCGTGCAATTGTAGCACTTCATCAACAGTTGTTGCCTCCTCAGGTTTTTTGTCCCGAAATCGCTTTAAGCGAGGAAAGCGCAAGGCCAAGCCCTTGCTTGCTGTATGAATTGGGGATTTGGTAATTTCGTCTGCTTCAATTTCTACTACTACGCCAGGTAAGCACCAAACATCAGGATTGAGATTTTTGTTTACGAAGTATTGCTTGGGCTTAAGTTTAGTTTTTACTCGATCACATTTTTTTCGCAAAACCACCCATTCCTTATCGGTCAGGCCAGTGCCAATTTTAGCGATAGTGGGAAATTGGTTTTTGGCAGGATCATAAACACCAACCAGAAAAGCACCAATGCCAAAACCTGCCCTTTTGCCTTTCCCCCGGTAATATCCTAAAACCAAGCAATCGATAGTGTCGGTTAGTTTGCTGTCCATACTTTTTTTAAATTTGACCCAATTATGGTTTCTTGCTCCAGGCTGATAAACTGATTCTAGTTTTTTACACATCAAGCCTTCCCAGCCCTTAGCGGTCGCTTGGTCAAATTCTTTCATCAACTCTTTGGTTTTAGAGACTACTTTTTGAGGGGTAAGCTTAAGGGTTTCATCCTTGAAATTAAAAATCTTTTCTAGTTTTTTTCTTCTTTGAATAAAAGTATTTTTCAGCAAAGACTCATTATTGTATAGAAGAAGGTCAAAAATAAAGACAGTCAAGGGAATTTTTTTACTAGTTTCTAAAATATCGTATTTTCTTTTTCGCTGAGAAGTCTTTTGAAAGGGTAAGGGTCTTTTGGTTTTTAGATCTATTGCCACTGCCTCCCCATCAATAATAAGGTTTTGCAAGCTCTTTTTCCTGGCAAGTAAGCGCCCACAAGCCTTGGCAATATCAGGAAACATCTGGGTGGTATCTTCTAAGTTGCGGGAGAATATTTTTACCAAAAACTTTTCTTGTTTATCTCCCCAAAAAATTCCTTGTTCTTGGGGGGCATTCATTTTTGGGGCTTCACGATCCAGGTGAATTTGGACTCGAAAGCCATCTATTTTCGGTTCCAGCGCGCATTTTTTCAGCTTCTCAATAACACTTTGAGCGTCAGGCAAACGTCCCGCTTTGGCTGGTAAAACAGGAACTCCTGGTTGGGAATTAATTTTTCTTAATCCGGCCAATCCTTTGCTCTTAAAGATTTGGGCAATTAAGCCCGCGTCCGTAGCAATACTAAAGGCGGTTTCTATTTCCCCCCTCAGCTCTTTACTTCCTGTTTTCATCCAGGAAAGAGCATCTAAAACAGTCATATCCGAAAAGCCTAACCTCAAGCGGCCAATGGGAATCCGGACTAAGTATTTGATAAAGTTTAAATCAACCTCGCCAATGAGCTTGGCCATTAGTTTTATTTTTCGCTCCTGGCTGCCCAAGCCTTCCTGGTTAGCAATTTCTAAAAGCCGATCATAAAGCTGAGAAACACTCATCTCTTCTGAACTTGTTTTTCTCCATTTTTTAAAGTGAAAAGCCGTTTCCCCCAAGTCTCCGCTGTTTTTAAGATGAACCGATACTTCTTTTTCGGGTCTATTAAAAGCCAAGGCCATGATTTTAATCATCATCTTTTCGGCAATGTTAAACTCTATGCCCGCATAAGCTGGTTTAAGCCGGCCCAGGCAAAGATAAACAATTTTGTCAATTTCTTTCTGATTAGCTTTTTTAAACAAAGCCGCCAAAATCTCGGTGATTTCGTTACGCAAGTTTGTTTTTTCGAGCTTTTGTAGGTATTGGGAAAAGTTAGAAAGTTTCATGGTTAAGTTAGGGTATAGTAAGCTCCCTTAGTAGAGCCCTTTTTAAGAACAATTTTTTCTTTAATTAATTTTGTTAAATCTCGCCAAACAGTATCTTGAGAAACCATGGGGAAAAGTTCTCGGGCATCGGCAATTCGCAAACCCCCAAATTGGCGCATATATTCAATCAGTTTAATTTGGCGCTCGGTTAAGGGTAGTTGTTTGCCACCCAGCTTTTGCTTGAGCTGAAGATCAGAAGAAAGCCGTTCTACCTTCCCCTTGATCTTTTGCAGTTCTAAAGATAGGGCTTGAGTAAAAAATTCAAGCCAGGAAGTTAGGTCACGCTCAGCTAGGGGAGCAGATTGGGAAGAAACTTCTTGAAGAGAATGATAATAGTCGGCGGCATTGCGATCAAAGTATTCTTCTAGGGCAAACAATCCCCGAATATCATACCCCTCAACCATTAAAACCAGGCTGGAAAAGGCGCGGGCACTGCGCCCGTTTCCTTCAATGAAAGGATGAATGGCGACCAAAACATAGTGAGTAATTCCGGCCTGAATAACGGGATGAAGCTCTTTGGCTTTTTCGGAGTTAAGCCAGGTTAAGAAATTTTTAATTAAGTAGGGCACTTCCATAAAGGGTGGCGGCCTAAAAACAACTTGGCCAGTGCGGGTATTTTCCAAAACTACTTGGGCTCGGCGATAATCCTGGCCTTGATTTTCGGGAATTATTTTTTCTACTACTAATTGGTAAATTCGCTTGAGCATTAGCTCGGAGTAAGAAAAAGAGACGTTATCGTTTTGCATTTTTTCCTCAGGAGTAGTTCCTTCACCGGGAAGAGGGAGTTTTTCTTGGTGCAAGGCCATCAGCTCGTCCAGGTATTTAATTACCCGACGATAGTTAATTACTTCCTGAACATCCCTCTCAAAACCAATTAACTTCTTGCCCTCAATTACTTTAGCTACCTGCTCAAAAGAAAGATCATTCCCCTCGAGCTTAGTGGCATAGTGAACCACTTTCGCAATTGCCTCATCCCGAAACTGTTTTTCATAAGCAGGAACTAGGGGAGCGGCATTAATAATTGCTCGGGCTGCCTCAACCTGAGAAATATTGCTTAAGATTGGGTTGTTGATAGTAAATTTTGGTTGATACATAATTTTTGCATAATCTCCTTAATGTCTATTTTAAAGGTTAAGGAGCAACCAATCAACTACTGTTTCCGCCCTGATATTGGCCTCCATCATTTTTTGCGCCTGTAGGCAGGAATTAAGGATCTTTTTAAGATCTTTTAGATCTTTGGAATTTTTTTTAGTTAATTGCTTTTGGTAGTAAGCGATTATTTGGCTTAATTCTTCCTTGTTA
>CBDUUX010000039.1:0-5879 GCA_965370515.1 uncultured bacterium | reverse complement strand
TACTCCAAAATGAACGAAGTCTTTCAAAGATTTTCGCTGCTTGGTCAAAAAATCTCCAGCGCTACCCAACTGCCCCAGGGAGAAGAAAACAAGAAAATCAAATGACCATCACTCTTAACCCGGAGCAAAAAAAAGCAATTCGGTACGACAAAGGTCCTTTGCTGATTATTGCCGGGGCGGGAACGGGTAAAACCACCGTTATTACCGAGCGGATAAAATGGCTCATTACCAAAAAAAAGATTCCCCCCTCCCAAATCTTAGCCCTAACCTTTACCAACAAGGCAGCGGCCGAAATGGAAGAGAGGGTCGATCTGGCCCTTCCCCTTGGGTACTCAAATCTGTGGATTTCTACTTTTCACAGCTTTGGGGACCAAATTCTCAGAGACGAGGCAATAAACATCGGGCTAGACCCAAATTTTAAACTTCTCTCTCAAGCAGAAAGCATTCTCTTTTTAAAAAAATACATTTATATCCTAAAACTTGACTATTTTCGCCCCAACACTAACCCCACCAAATTTCTAGGAGCCCTACTGACTCACTTTTCCCGACTGGCGGACGAAGATATTGCTCCTCAAGAATACTTAGCTTTTGCCAAAAAACAAAAAGCAAAAGCAGACACCAAAGAAGAAAAACTGGAAACAAAAAAAACCACAGAATTAGCTAACAGCTACTCCCAATACCAAGCTTTAAAAGAAAAGAACGGAGTAATGGATTTTTCCGACCTAATTACCAATACCCTATCTCTTTTTCGAAAACGACCGAACTTGCTTAAAACCTACCAAGATAAATTTAAACACGTTCTGGTTGACGAGTATCAAGACACGAACATTGCCCAAAACGAATTAGTAACCTTGCTGACCAAAAAAAAGCAAAATATTACAGTAGTGGCCGATGATGACCAATCGATCTATAAATGGCGCGGCGCTGCTCTTTCCAATGTCTTGCAGTTTAAAAAAACCTTTCCTAAAGTGAAAATGATTACCCTAAATAAAAACTATCGCTCCACTCAAGAAATTTTGGATCGCGCTTACCAACTAATCACCCACAACAACCCCGACCGGCTGGAAGTAAAAGAAAAAATAAACAAAAAACTAGTTGCCGCCAGAAAAGATAAAAACAAAACTGAAGGCAAAAAGATTGAGCTGATTTTTGCTCCTCGAGGGGAGCAAGAAGCCGATGAAGTAGTTTTGAAAATAAAAGAGCTGATCAAAAAAAAATACCAGCCCAAAGATATTGCCATTTTATTTCGAGCAAATAGTCATGCAGAAAGTTTTACGAGAAGCTTATCTCGTCATCAAATTCCCTATCAATTCTTAGGTCCAGGCCAGCTATTTCACCAACCGGAAGTAAAAGACTTAATTGCTTACCTTCAGGTTTTAAATAATCCGGAAGACAATATTGCCGTCTTTCGCTTAAGCTCTCTGTCTGTTTTTGGAATTTCAGCCCGAGACTTGGCTTTTGTTAAAAGCTTTAGTTTTAAAAACAATCTTTCTTTTTTTGAAAGCTTTGAAAAAATAGTTCAGGGCTTAGGAAAAAAGAAAAGCAAACTCGAGCTTCCTCGAATTAGTAAAGTTAGCCAGAGAAAAATAAAAAAATTAGTAAAGATGGTTCACCGCCACCTAAAACTTGTTGCCCACGAATCGGGAGGGCAAATTCTTTACTACTTTTTAGATCAAACGAAATTAATGGAAAAATACCTAGACCCTAAAAGCGAAAAAGAACAACTGGCAGCCCTAAATATTGCCAAGTTTTTTGACAAAATAAAAAGCTTTGAAGTGCAAAATAAAGAAACTTTGGTTCCGGACTTACTCGCTTGGATTACTTTGCGTATGGAAATGGGTGAAAGCCCCTTGGCCTCCGAAATCGATTGGACCGAACACAATGCCGTTAATCTACTGACCATCCACTCAGCCAAAGGCTTAGAGTTCCCAGTGGTCTTTTTGATTAACTTGGTTAACCGCCGCTTTCCCACAAACAGAAGGTCAGAACCAATTCCCCTTCCCCAACCCTTGATTAAAGAAATTTTACCAGAGGGAGACTTTCATCTACAGGAAGAGCGAAGACTTTTTTATGTCGGGCTAACTAGGGCCAAAGACCAACTCTTTTTAACCGGCGCCAAAATGTATCCGGGCGGAAAACTAGCCAAAAAACTCTCCTCTTTTGTCGTGGAAACTTTGGGAGAAAAAGAAATAAAACCGATTATCGAGAAAAAAGAATTAAACCTCATGGACTGGAAAGTCGAAGAAGAAAAAAATCTTCCCCCCGCCTTAAACCCCCCAATTAATTATCTTTCCTACTCCCAAATTGACGCTTTTGGAATTTGCCCCCGTCAATATAAATACAAAAGAGTTTTAAGAATTCCTACTCCCCCTTCGCCTTCTCAAACTTTAGGAAATATTATTCATCAAACTTTAAAGCTCTTCTACCAAAAACAACTCTCCATTTCCAAAAAACTAAAGGTAGACGACTTGCTGGAAATTCTGAAAAACAACTGGGCTTCCCAGGGTTTTAAAAATAAAGATGAGGAAAAAAAGAACAAGCAAAGCGCCCAAAAAATGCTTAAAAATTACTATAAACAAGGTTTTGATTTTAACAATATTGGACAAATCATTGCCTTAGAGCAACCTTTTAATTTTAAACTCACCTCTACTTTAAAAATCGGAGGAGTGATTGACCGGGTCGATAATTTAAAAGACAATGAAATTGAAATCATTGATTATAAAACCGGATCCCGGATTCCCCAACAAAAAGACGTTGACGGTAATGACCAGCTCACCCTTTATGCTTTAGCAGTTACCACCATCAAAGACCTGCCCTTTCACCGCCCGTTATCTAAAATTACTCTTTCTCTTTACTTTTTAGATAAAGGAATAAAACTTTCTTCAAAAAGAACGGAAAAGCAAATAAAAAAAACCAGAAAAAAAATAATCGACCTGGTTCAGCAGCTAGAAAAAACCAGATACCCGCCCAAACCAAACAGGCCCTTTCCTTGTGATTACTGTGAATATAAACTTCTTTGCGACGCTTGGGGCTAAGGCCTTTTCCTTTTAACTCCGGCAACCTTGTCAAAATCCCGATCATATGAATAAATGATTAATTTCTGAGATAGGGCCTTAGCCGCCAGATAAGCATCAGTATAGTCAATCTTTTTAGTTTGATAAATCTCCAAACTAAGCATAAGAACCCCCCTGTCACTTTTAATATTAGAAAGAAGCAAAAGTTCTCTTAATTTTTCACAAACTATTTTTTTGGGAATTTTATAGTAAGAAATTAAGGTCCAAACAACTTCAGCCAAGGTTAAATCCAGCAAAAGAAAGGCTTGCTTCTGATTCGAGAATAATTTTTCAACTGCCCGAGCCTTCTTTTCATCATCATTAGTTAATAAACGGATGATAAGGTTAGCATCAAGCAATCTTGGCTTCACTCGCTTTTTAAATAGCGACTAACTACTTTTTCTCTAATAACAGTTCTGGCCTTTTTCTTTTCGTACTTAACCCGGGAAAGCAAAGAGCCTCTTAATTGAGAAGGGGTAAAAATTAATTTTAAATTTACTCCGTTTCCTTCCACCGCAAAACCCACCCGACTTCCTTTTTTCATCTCAAACTTTTTTCTCAAACCAACGGGAATGGTAACCTGCCCTTTACTGGTAACTGTGCTTGTTCCTATTAACATGGTATTACCATTGTATCACTGGTAATACTCTTGTCAAGAGGTAATACCGCGCCTTTTCTTAAGCCTGAGAATTTTCCACCGAACCTTTTCCGCTAAATTATAGATTCGATAAAGGAAGGGATTAAGAACCAAATCCCAAGATCCCACCATTTCCACCAAATCCCCCCCGTAACCTAGTTTAAAACGGTGAAACCCATACCAGGGATGAGTAGAGGGAGCCTGGGGGGGCAAACTTCCCCAAAGATCAAAACTAGTACACCCTAATTTTTTCCCCATTCTGATTGCCTCCCAACAAATCAAATTAGAAGCCATTAAGTTGCGGCTAAGAGAAGAAGAAGCGCCGTAAGGATAATATAAAACTTTTTTCCAAGAAAAAATCATCCAAGCGGCCAAAACATTACTTTTATTTTTAGCCAGTAAAATTTTGGCTATTCCTCTTGGCGCTAAATTTTCCCAAAGCTTTTTAAAATACTCCGGACTATGCATATAAAAACCCTGCCTTGTTACTGTTTCTTCAAATAAAAGCTTGCTAAAAATAGTTAAGCCGATAGGAGTGCTTTCCTCACTAATCTTTACTCCCCGCCTTTGCGATAAGCGGATATTATAGCGAGTTTTACCATGAAAGCTTTCCATTAATTCTTTTTCTTTTACCTTAAGAGAAAGAATAAAAGTATAAGGATCAAAAGTGGTTTTGGCTGATTTAACTAGCCCCAGTTTTTTAAAATCAAACTTTTCCTCTTTAAATTTCTCAGCCTCAATTTTCCCCTTCTGGTTCTTCCAGGTTTTGGAAACTTGATTAGGTTCCAACTTCACAAAAATAGCCTTCTCTTTCCTGGCCACCCTTCCAATTGCCTCCAGCATCAACTTAGTGGGTTTTTCTCCTTTGGGAAAATAACCCACACTAAATTTAGTTTTAGGTAACGAATGAAAAAATACCTGAAAAGCAGAAGTTAATTTATCTTTTTTCCACACTCCAAATCGAACCACTTTTACTCCATTACTTTTCCGAAACTCGCCCCACTCAAAACTTTGCAAGGGGTGATTAACCTTGGGATTATAATTTTCCCGATTGGCTTTTTCTAAAACAACTATTTTCATAAAACTATCTTACTCTATATTCTACCACTCATCAGTTAAATCCCAACCATCGTCATCATCTAAAACATCCGACTCCTCAAAATCAAGTAATTTTTCCGCAATGTCTCCTAAAAATCGAGAAGGCTCATTAAAACTGGTTTTCCCAAAAAACAGCCTCTGTGAAGCAAAGGTAAGAAAAAGATTGGTCTTGGCCCTAGTCATTCCTACATAACAAAGCCGGCGCTCTTCCTCTAGCCTCTCCTCCTCATCTAGAGACCTCGCATGGGGAAGCAAACCTTCTTCTAGTCCCACAATAAAAACCACATCAAACTCCAAGCCCTTGCTCGCATGCAAGGTCATTAAGCGAATCGCCTCGTTAACCCAATTCTTCTTTTCTTTTTCCTGAGCAAAATATTCCTGCTGAACCAAACTAACATTTTCCAAAAAGTCCCCCAAATCAGGGAAACTTTCGGCAACTGATAGTAGCTCATTAATGTTTTCCAGTCTCTTGTTATCCTCTTCATCATCAAGATCATACTTTTCCAGATAAGTACTGACCTCTAGCATTGCTTCCAGTAAAACCTTACTCTCCCATTTCTCTTTCCCCTTCTCTTCCATAAAAGCTCTAACCTTGTCTGTTCTTCTAATTCCCATATTCTTTTTTAACCTTTCCCAAGAAATTTCATCTTTGGGGTTATAAAAAACTCGCAGCAAAGACAAAACATCTTTCACCTCCGCTCTCTCATAAAAACGCACTCCCCCAATTAAAATGTAAGGAAGTCCTCGCCTAATTAATACTTCTTCAATCACTCGAGACTGGGCATTGGTCCGATAAAGGATAGCAATCTTGGTGGGGTCTACTCCTTTAGAATCAATTAAAGTTTTAATCTTGTCCGCCACCCATTCCGCTTCTCCTCCTTCGGATAAAGCTTGATAAGCCCCTACTTTATCTCCTCCCTTCTTTTCGGTTATTAACTTTAAGATCGGATGTTTAGTATTTTTCCGAATCACCTCATAAGCCACATCTAAAATATTTTGGGTCGAGCGATAATTAACTTCTAAATTAATAATTTTAATTCCCGGAAAATCTACCTTAAGATTAAGTAAATTTCGATAATCTGCGCCTCTCC
>CBDUUX010000038.1:0-5887 GCA_965370515.1 uncultured bacterium | reverse complement strand
GGCCAAAAGGACATTTTCACTCAGAGTCCAGGGAGTAGTGGTCCAAACCAAAAAGTATTCGTTATTTTTGCCCTTTAATTTAAATTTGACATAAACCGATTCATCTTGGATTTCTTTATACCCGTCCGCTTGTTCGTGTTTTGATAGTCCGGTTTCGCACCTTGGACACCAGGTAGTTGAGGATTTTGCTTTATAGATTAAATCTCTTTGCTGGCATTGTTTTAAAAAGTGCCAAATGTAAAGATTGTTAGTTTCGGACATCGTGTAGTAAGAATTATCCCAGTCCATAAAATAGCCTAAACGCTGAGACTGTTCTGTTTGCAGGGCCGCAAACTGATTAACCCGGGCCTTACAAGCTAAGGTAAACTTATCTAGTCCGTATTTTTCAATGTCTTTTTTAGAGTTAAAGCCTAGGGCTTTTTCTACTTCCACTTCTACCCACAGCCCCTGGCAGTCAAACCCGTTTTGAAATCTTTGTTTAAAGCCTTGAGCGTTTTTGTATTTTTGGTAAAGATCTTTTAAAGTTCGACCCCAAGCATGATGAACCCCCATGGGGTTGTTGGCGGTAATCGGGCCGTCAATGAAAGAGAAGCGCTTTTTGGAGTTTTTGTTTTTATCCAAATACTTTTTAACCAAATCGGTTTTTTTCCACCAAGCCAGGATTTTCTCTTCGTTTTTGACAAAATCAAACTGGGTCGGCACATCCCCAAAATATTTTTTGTTTTTCTTCATTCTTATAATTCTACCCTAATAAAAAGAAAAAATCCTTCGAATTTGAAGGATTTTCGTCAAGCCCCGATTTGCCTTTTGCAGGCGCGCCGGGACTAGAAAATAATGATTATCTGTTTGTCCGATTTTTTCATCAACTAATTCTATTATACGCAATTGCTGAATTTTTGCAACTAATATTTCACACTCCGGGAAGCCTAGCCTTCATACCCCTGGGCCTGGAGTTTGAATAACTTGGCGTAGTGGCCATTTTTTTCCATTAGTTGTTGGTGGGTGCCTTTTTCTTTTATTTTTCCTTGATCGATAATATAGATTTGGTCGGCGTTGCGGACAGTGGAGAAGCGGTGGGAAATCATAATCACGCTCTTGCCTTTTTCAAATTGGTGAATTTGCTGGAAAATTTCATATTCTGATTTGGTGTCAATAGCGGAAGTAGGCTCGTCTAAAATCAGAAGGGGAGCGTCTCTAAAAAAAGCGCGGGAAAGGGCAATTTTTTGCCATTCGCCGGTAGATAGTTCACTTCCGTTTTTAAATTGTTTGGATAAAACTGTTTTTTCTTTTTTCGGTAATTTATTCACGAATTCAGCCGCTCCCGCTTTCTTTAAAGCCTTATCAAACAGTTCTTTTTTAAATGGTTGGTTGACATTTCCGAGCCGAATATTTTCTTGAACCGAGTAGGCATAGCGGTTAAAATCTTGAAATAACGCCCCCAGCCCAGAGCGCCAATGATCTAGATTTATTTTGGAAAGATCATGCCCGTTAATTAAGATTTTGCCTTTGGTAACATCATAAAAGCGGACTAAAAGTCTGACCAAAGTGGTTTTGCCGGCCCCGTTTTTCCCGATTAAAGCGATTTTTTGGTTTGGTTTTAGAGTGAGATTAAAGTCTTTGAAAACAAACTCTTTGCTTTTTGGATATTTAAACCAAACATCTTTAAACTCAATAATAAAAGGGGCCTGAACCTTAATTCCTTTGGGATTTTTACTAATTTTTTCTTTTAAGTTAAAAACCTTAAATAGGTCTTCAACATAAAGTAGGTCTTCAAAATTTTGAGATAGGTTGCGAAACAAATTTTTAAAGCTGTTGGTTAAAGCGCCCACTCGACTGACATAAAAGCTTAAAGTACCAATAGTCATTAAACCGGCCAAAGCCTTAAAAAGAATCAAGCTGGTAATTAGCAGATAAATAGCAAAGGAGAAGATAGCGGTTAAAACCCGGTTTTTGCTCATTTTTTTAATTTCAATCTTTTGGTAGCCAAAGAATTTGCCATATAGGCGGTCAAGTCGGG
Source organism: uncultured bacterium (assembly GCA_965370515.1). Classification (GTDB taxonomy): domain Bacteria; phylum Patescibacteriota; class Microgenomatia; order UBA12405; family BS750m-G30; genus BS750m-G30. The sequence goes on along the minus strand of CBDUUX010000038.1, from coordinate 3,870 downwards.
AAAGTAAGGCCTTTTGAATCCCTAAAATATGAATTTCGGGAAGGTAGTTATTATTACTTAAATAACGAGAGGTGTTCCAAAAATCTCTTCTAATCGGCCCTTTAGCACCGTGAATATTCCAAACTGAACGGCTGAATTTAACTCCCACCAGGAATTCAGGGATACTGGAAATAAAAATCAGAAAAAAGTAAATCGGTCCTAAGCCAATTACTACCAGGGCATTGGAAACAACTGAAACCAGATGCTGGACCAGCCAAAGCTGACGGTGAGCAAAGTTTACCGGCCGCCAGGTATAGCTTTCCCGGACCTTATTAAGTAAGTTATTTAATTCCGGGTCTTCCCAATACTCAAAATCCAGGGAAGCAAATTTCTCATTGGTTTTAATCGTTAAAAAGCGGCCAAAATCCAGGAAAATAATTCGGTCGAAGTAATCAATTAATCTCCAGGTAATTCGACCCACAAACTCAATGCTAAAAAAGAAGATAAGTAGGCGGGCAAAATAACTGGGGTTAAAAATAATCTCTTTTTGGCTTACTCCAATAATAAAATCAATAATTAGGCGCAAAAGATGAGAAAAAAGCAAAGGAGTGAGAGCAACTGTAATCACGCCAATAAGCATTCCCATACAAGTTTTAGGGTTTGAGCGGTAAAATAATACCGCCATTTTGCGGGAATAATGCCAGTAAGTTTTTAGTCTGGTTAAATAGCTTTTTACCTTTTTCATAATACCCATTCTAGCATGAAGTGGAATTGGAGTAGTCTAAAGAAACAGTTTGGCTATTAGAATTGGAATACTACCGCCAACTACCGCCCCCCAAAAAGATTGAGCAAGAGTGTGTTTTTTAAGCTGATAACGGGACCAGGCCAGAAGCAAGGACAAGGGTCGTTCATTCCCGGAGTGTGCAAGGTAGGATCGTTTTAAATTTGCTATACTGAGTTTGTGAGTGAATCTGGCTTGACTGCTCAAGAGGCAGCTAATTTACTGGAAAAACACGGTCTTAACACTTTGCCCGAGGAAAAAGGAAAGTCGGTTTTTAGCCTTGTTTTGGATCAACTTAAAAGTCCCTTAATTTATATTCTTCTGTTTGCGGGTTTGGTGACTTTAATTTTGGGGGACTATTCAGATTCGGTTGTTATTTTCCTGGCAGTGTTGGTGAATACTTTTTTGGGTTTTTGGCAAGAGCGCAAGGTTGATCAGGCTCTCTCTGCCTTAAAAAAAGTCATTCCTTTTAAGGTTAAGGTAATTCGGGATGGAAAAGAAGAGGAAATTGAGGCTCAAGATTTGGTCCCTGGTGATTTAATCAGACTTTCTGCTGGTCAAAAGATTCCCGCTGACGGGTTGCTTTTGAAGTGTAATGAGCTAAGTGTTGATGAGTCAATCTTAACTGGCGAATCTTTGCCGGTTCGGAAAAAAAATAAAGGAGAAAAAGGTAATTTCCGAAAGGTATTTTCCGGAACCGTAGTGGTGGGGGGGAATGGCTTAATGTTAGTGGAAAAAACCGGGTTGCACACTAGGGTTGGTAGAATTGCCCATACTTTGCAAACAACGGACAAGGAAGCTACTCCGCTCCAGCTTCAGCTGGCCCGGTTGGCTAAAACTCTGTCAATTCTTTTTGGAATTTTGTGTTTGCTGATTTTCGTTTGGGGAGTAGCGAGGGGGGGGAGTTTAATCGAAATGTTTGAGCTCTCAGTAGCGATTGCGGTATCTTCCATTCCCGAAGGGTTAATAATTTCTTTAACGGTAATTTTGGCAGTGGGGATGCAAAAGATTTTCAAAAGCAAAGCCTTGGTGCGTAGACTAGTTTCCGCTGAAACCCTGGGAGCAACCAGCGTTATTTGTGTGGATAAAACCGGCACCTTAACTGAGGGTAAAGTCCAGGTAACCAGGTTGGAAGCCGATAATTATTCTTTGGCCCTAAAGGCGGCTGTTTTAGGGGCTGATCTTTCCTCTCCTGAGGGCCAGGGTTTTTGGGAGTTTGCCAGGGGAAACAAAAAAAACAAAATTGATCCCCAAAAAGTGCGAGATCAGACCAAAAAGCTTTTTTCGCTCCCCTTTTCCTCAGAGCGAAAATATTCGCTAAGAGTTAGTGAAGAAAAAAAGAAAAAAACAGCCTATATGGTCGGGGCGCCGGAAGTTTTACTTGCTCATTGCTGTTCTGAGGATCAAGAAAAATGGAAAAAGCTAATTGAAAAAGCCTCCAATCAAGGCTATCGCCTAATTGGAGTTGCTTATCAGCCAAAAAGATTTGATTTAAAAAAGATTGAAAGAAAGAGAAAAAGAAATATCAAGCTGGAGGATTTTGGCTGCTTGGATTTTCTGGGCCTTTTTGAACTTGATGATCCGATTCGACTGGAAGTAAAAAAGGCGCTTGAGGATTGTCAGCGGGCTGGTTTAAAAGTAAAAGTTATTACTGGCGATTATTTGCAAACTGCCCGGGTAGTTTTAGAAAGAATTGGCTTTAAGCTTCAAGACAAACAGATTTTAGAAGGAGAGGAGCTAAGGGCTTTAAAAGGAGAGGAATTAAAAAAAGCTGTTTCCCAAACTATTTTGTTTGCCCGGACTGATCCTTTTCAAAAATTAAAAATTGTGGAGATGCTAAAAGAGCAAGGGGAAGTGGTGGCGATGACCGGGGATGGGGTCAATGATGCGCTGGCTTTAAAAAAAGCGGATATTGGGATTGTGGTGGCTGAGGGGACGCAGGTGGCTAAAGAAACGGCGGATATGGTTTTGCTGGACAGTAATTTTGCGACCATTGTCAGTTCAATTGCCCAAGGGAGGGCGATTTTTGAAAATATCAGGAAAGTGGCTGTTTATTTGCTGGCAGATAGTTTTACCGAAGTAGTGTTAGTCGTTGGCAGTTTTCTTTTGGGACTACCCTTGCCCCTATTACCCGTTCAAATCCTTTGGGTTAATTTAATTGCCGACGGCTTGCCCAGTTTTGCCCTAGCTTTTGAAAAAGGGGATGATTCACTGATGGCCCAGCCGCCTCGGGCTAAGGGAGTGCCAATTTTAGACAAAGAAGCCAAGACGATTATTTTTATCATCGGCATTGTCACCGACTTGATGCTTTTTGGCCTTTTTTGGTTTTTCAACCAACAGGGTTTGGATATTAATTACATTCGCTCTTTTATTTTTGCCGCTCTGGCTGTTGATTCTCTCCTCTATGTTTTTGCCTGCAAAACCTTTAAAAAGAATCTTTGGCAAATCCGCATTTTTGATAATTCCTATCTTAATCTGGCGGTTCTTTTTGGTTTTTTCCTGCTTTTTATTACTTTTGTGTTTCCCCCCTTGGCAGCTCTTTTCGAGCTTCAGCCTTTGGGCGCAGGGGGGATTGAGCTTTTACTTGTATTGGGGATTATTGAGATTGGCCTAATTGAGCTGATTAAATTCATTTTCATTTTGAAATTCAAGAAAACCGAGGGTCTTTAGTCTTTGGTGGTTTTGTGTTTGACAAGAATCTCTCTTAAGGATAGATTGGAGATAATGAAAAAAGCCAAATCCTTACTCTCTTTCAGGTGGCTGTGGATATTTATAGCCCTTTCTCTATTTATTATTGTTTTACAGCTAGATAAAACCCAGGAAACACGAAAAGAAGCTGAAGGAGGGGGCAAGAGAATTGAGGTCGTTTTCCATGATTGTAATCCAGAAGCCCTAGTGGTGGGTGATATTTGTCATTTATCCGCTTTAGTTTTTGACGAGAATGGTCGGCCAATTTATGACGGTTACCGTTATGAATGGAGTCTTTCTTCAACAGGCTCTTTGGGAGAGTTGAGTTATGGAATGGACAAGGTGGCTATCTTTAAAGTGACGGGAGAAGGAATAGGAAATTTGGTAGTGCGGGCTATTTTCGGAAGTTCCGGGGAAGGTGT
>CBDUUX010000037.1:0-5892 GCA_965370515.1 uncultured bacterium | reverse complement strand
CTTCTTAATCCGGTAAAAAAGATCCAGGTCCTCTCCATAAAAAAAGTACTCTTCATCCCAGCCTTTCAGCTGATCCATAATTTTCTTTCGGGTTAGTAAAAAGGTGCCAAATCCGGCATCAATTTCATGGATAGTATCAAGATCAAGATAAAGCTGATGATATTGGCCAAAAAGCCGACTTTGAGGAAAAAGAGACTCCAGGCCGAGAAAATAGGTAATTGAAGCCCAGGGAGTGGGGAAACCCCGATGGCAATCAGGATCCATTCCTCCCGAAAAGAGCTTAGTCTTGGGAGTTAAAGCTCCAACCCGATTATTTTGAGAGAAATAATCTAAAACCTTAACCAAAGCTTGCTTTTCAATCTTTGTATCTGAATTTAAAAAGAGAATGTAGTCTCCTTTGGCTTTTTTTAAACCCAGGTTGTTGCCTCCAGCAAAACCTAAGTTTTTATTACTAAAAACAACTTTAAAAGATGTTTGGCGTTTGAAATTTGATGTTTTTGCTGAAAATGCTTTTAGCTTTAAGCTTTTAGCTTTAAGCCACTCCACCGAACCATCCGTAGAGGCATTGTCCACTACCAGTACTTCTAATTCGTATCTGCCCTTTTTGGCGGCAAAGACTGAAGTTAAACAATCCTTTAAAAGATCTTGGGTATTATAACTAAGAATAATAATTGATAATTTAGGCTTGCTTTTCATTTAAAAGGTTATTTTCTCCGGATCACAAACTCCCAAATCTACGATAATAAAGCGCTTCTCCGGATCTTCAAACATTACTTCACAATACTCAATAAGTCCTTGAGTAATATAATTATAATCTACTGCCACATAATGAGTCGCTCCCTCTAATATTGTCTCCCGCAAAGATTTGGTAATCAGCGGCCAGCCAGAGCGGTTAGTCTGGTATAAAAAGGCAGTATCTCCGGCATAGGGAGCGATTACTTTAGCTTCAGGGGGTAAAATCTCGTTAGCCTTGTCTCCAGCAATTACAATCTCTGGTCTATTGATTGAATAATAGTCTTTAACAAAAAACCAGGAAAAGGCTAAGGACAAGCCTATTATTCCAAAAACAATAGGTTTAAGAACTAATTTATTAATTGTTAATTTTGAGGGTAAATTAAAAACAAAATCTACTCCTAAACCCATAAAAACAGCAATTACAGGGGAGAGTAAAATCTGGTAATAATCATGACGAACATTACCGGAAGCAAAAATAACTAAATAAGAAAAAGCCCCAAACAACCAAGCCAAAAAAATTAAAGTATCTTTTTTAACTTTTCTAATTAAGCCTACGGCCAAAAGAGCCGTTCCCCAATGACCTAAAATTAAACGTCCAATTCTTTCTCCAAAAAGCCATCTCCACCAAGCCGGGCGAAAACGAATCTCTCCCTGATTAAACAGCCAACCACTTCCCGGAATCCCTTCGGGAAACTGCTTCATCCAAACTCTCCAGCCCAAAAAAGGCAAAAATATTCCCAACAAAAATCCAAATCCCTTGATCAATAGTTTTTTATCCCTTTTAAGCCAATAATCTTCCCCTAAAATTACTAATAAACTAGGAAAGATAATAAACAAAACATAGGGCTTAACTAGTAAAGCCAAGGCTCCTAAGATAGTAGCCAAAACAAACCTTTTTTGAAGTAAAAGATAAGTGCTGCTCAGAGCAAAAAGGAGCATTAAAGGCTCGGGCAAAATGGTCCGGGAATAATAAATGTTATACGGGAGGAAGAAAAAGAAAAAGATAGACCAAAAAGCGGCTTTCTCTCCAACCTGCTTTTTTACCAAAAGATAAAGAAAAACTCCTGCTCCCAACCAGAAAATGATATTAATATAACGACCAGCAGTATCCAAAGACAAAGTCCCCGGCTTAATTAAATTAACTCCCTGATACAAAAAACCATGCAAAACATTATAAATCGGAAACTCGACAAACCGCCAACCTTCCGGATTCTCTAATCCCGAAGGAATATTAGATAAGTCATGATAGCGGGGCTTAAACAAGCTGTATCCGTCTTTAACAAAAAAACGGGTCACTGAAGCCGTATCTACTTGGCGCCAAGAATGCCAGTCGGCAATCGGAGCATCAATTTTCCAAAGCCGAACCCAGAAACCAAAAACAAAAAGCGAAATAAGAATTATTTTTTTCATCAGTTTTTAGCTTTACCTGCCCCGCGCCAACTGGTGCTGGGGAGCTTTTGGCTTTTAGCTGTCAGCTTTTGTCCGCCAGCTGGCGGATTAGCTATAATCCCATACATTACCCCCATCAGCAGCCAAAAAAAGTAAGCATCTTTGGAAGCTTCAAAAACATCAATAAACACGGCATTAGCGCAAAAACCCAAGATTACTCCTAAAAAACCCGCCATTAATAAATTATTCTTAGAAACCAAACTCTTTAGCCCCGACTTGAAAAGATGAAAAATAATTAGAGCAAAAGAAATAAATCCCAGCAAGCCCGTTTCTCCCAAAATCCGTAAATAATCATTGTCTGTTGCTAAACCCAAAGAAGAATAGCCCGTTCCCAGTAAAGGATTTTTCAAAAAAGCCCTAATTGCCCGAGGCCATTCTACCTGAAACCTGATTTGGGAAGAGCGGGCCGCCGCTGCCCCTACTTCTTCCGGCTTGGGCCAAGTTCGCACTTCCCGAAAAACAACTTCCTTCTCTTTTTCCGGAATTGGTGTTGGTGCAGAAATTTTTTGAATGAGAACCGGGGTTGGCTCTTTTATAACTATCGGAGCAGGCGTGGGAGTGGGTAAAGCCGCTGGTTCCCGCTTAAATACTTTTGCAATTCGCTGAGAATATTGGGTTACTTGCAAGGGCAATGAACTAGCTAATCGGGTATTTAATTCCTTAGACTGGAAACCAAAAAAAAGGCTGGCCGCCAAAACAAAAGGAAGGAGGCGAAATTTTCGCGCTAAGAATAAAGAGGTGGTAATTCCCACCAAGTAAGCAATAAAGGAAATTCGGGAGGCTGTTAAAACTAAAAGGTAGAAACTGGCAGCCCCTACCAAAAACAACCAAAGCTTTACCACCTTCTTTTTAAAATAAAAAATTAAAGAAGGTAAAAAAGATAAAACCATTACTAACCAAGAAGCCAAATCATAATGTCCGGCAAAAGTAGAACTAATTCTCGTCCAAGTATCTAGCCTTAAAAGAATTCCTTTAGAAAACTCTTCATTCATCGTCGAAATTACTGCTAGCCCCAAATACTTCTGTCCCATCCCGTAAACAAAAACCAGAAAAACAACCAAGCCAAAGCCCAATCCAAACTCTGTTAAAGAGGTAAAAACGAGAGCGTCAAAAGCAATAAAGAATAGACTCATATACTCAATTCTTCTAATAAAGTGAAGAGCGCCCAACTGCCAGCCAACTGACTGGGTAATTAGCAGGGCGCTGAGCAAAGAAAGGAGGCCCACCAACCAATAAAGAGCAAAGAGCTTAAAAATCTTTTGCCTGAAAATAGGAAAACCTTTTTTAAACTGCCAAAAACCCCATACCAGCAAAGAAGCCAAAACCACCCAATCCTCTAGGCGAATTGCCACATAGGTTCCTGATACGGCCGATAAAGGAAACTTGGGGTATAAAGGAATAAAGAATAGAAGGACAAAAAAAACAATTTTGACCAAGCTGCTTTTTTTCTTAGATTGCCCCAAGGGCCTGTTTGTAAGTCTTTTTAAGATATTCATTCCCCCTAACCATTCCCAAAAATAAACTTGAGAGTGCCTTAACTTTTAACATTAATTTTAAACCCCAGAAAGAAATTTTTGAATAGTGCTTCTTGTAAAAATAAACCAAGCCCCGATAAATATGAACAATTGGCTCAGTGCGGGAACTAGAGCTTGCTCCTCCTAAATGAGTGATACTTGCCCCCGGATAAAAACCAACATTAAATCCCTCTTTTTTAATTCGATAACACCACTCTACTTCTTCCATATACATAAAAATCTTTTCATCAAAACCCTTGGTTTGGCGAAAAACATCCTTGCGCAACAAGATAAAGGCCCCCATCAGCCAGTCCACCGACTTAACTTCATCAGGAGAGTCCATAACTAATTGTTTTTTAAATAAGTGATCCAAAAAAAGCATTAAAAAAACATTGAATAAATCAGGAAAGCGCCCGACTGAGAACTGAGGACTCCGGCTCTTATTCAATAGCCTGCAACCCACTAAATCATACTCCGGACGGGAAGAAAGCCAAAAAAGAGTTTGGGAAATCGCTGCCTGGGTCAAAAAAGTGTCACTATTTAAAAGTAAAAAGTATTCTCCCTTCGCTTTTTTCATCCCCTGGTTATTAGCCCCCCCAAAACCCAGGTTTTTATTATTAAAAACAGCTTTTAGCTTTACTTGCCCCGCGCCGACTGGTGCTGGGGAGCTTTTAGCTTTAAGCCATTCCACCGAACCATCCGTTGATCCATTGTCAACCACGATAATCTCAGCGGGAATAATTTCTTCCCGGTCAGCCCTAATTTCTTTTCCGGAAAAATCAAGCCTTTGATCAAACTTTACAATTGAGCCCAAACACTCTTTAAGTAATTTTTTAGTATTAAAGCTCACAATAATAATTGATAAAGTCGGCTTAAAACTCATTGCTCGGCAAGCTCTTCTTTCCAAGATAAAAGTAAGACCCCCAACACAAGCCAGGTGCCCCAGAAAATAATTAAGCGAGTCAAAAAATGAGAAGGAAACCAGCGCAAACTAACCTTACTCGCCCAAGTTTCCCCTCCAACCAACATTATATTTTGAACCCGAGCGGCCTCAGGAGTAAAAACATCCTTTTCCCACTCAAAACCATTAACAAATAAAGAGCCGGCAAAAGGACGAACGATCTCTTCCAAATAGTAACTCTGCTTGGTATCAATCCAAACTTCACGGGCATATTCAGGCGGATGATTAAGCCGATAAGTAAACAAAGGCAAGCTTAAAAAAGAAGAGTGAGAAAAATAATCGCTGTAGAAAGAAACTACCTCTTCTCTGCTTTTTTGGGTGTAGTAAGCGCTTACCCGGGTAAGCTGAACAGTGTCCCCCGGCTCAACAGATTTTAGGCCTTCCGGCAGTCCTAGGGGAGGAAGTTTTGGCCCGGGAAGAAGCAAATACAGAGAAAGTAAAATTCCTGCTAGTAAATAAAATCTTTTAACCATTTACTGAAAAGCTCGGGCTCGACCCAATTTGTAATTGAGCTTTTCAATTTTTCGCTTTCCGATCTCTACTGCCGGCACTCCCGCCACAATACTTTTAGGAGCGACGTCTTTCGTAACTACTGCCCCCGCTCCCACTACTGCTCCCCTGCCTATCTTCACTCCCGGCAAGATTATTGCTCGGGGGCCAATAAAAACATAATCCCCAATCTCTACCACTTCTTCTCTGGCCCCCATATCACTAGAGTGAACATCATGCTCTGAGTTATAAATCATTACTTCTGAGGCGATATCAACTTGCTTACCAATTACCAAGGGAGCCCGACCGTCTAAAAAAGTCCGGTAGCCAATAATTGAGCCCTTGCCAATTTTTACTCCTGAGGGCCTGTAAAACCAGCAGCCACAATGAAGCTTACTTCCTTTGCCTAAACTTACTCCCGATAAAGCAAAGAAAGTTTTTCGAACAATCCAAAAAGGACACCAGGTAATTCCGTTTAAAATCATTAACCAAAAATCCAAACCCGTGCTTTCAATTCGATTAATTATTTTTTTCACCCCTTGAGAAAAACTCAAAGACTTTCCCATTCGATCCTTGAACTCAAGTTTGGGTGGGAAAAGTTTAAAATCTAAATTTTCAGTCATTTTTATTTTTTATCAAATTAACAAGAGTTTGCCTAATTATTTTACTACATTTAGCCCAACTAAACATCTTTGCCCTCACTTTTCCAAGCCCAATAATTTCTTCCATAAAGGTCTTGTTGTT
>CBDUUX010000036.1:0-5917 GCA_965370515.1 uncultured bacterium | reverse complement strand
TTTTTCTTGCCAGCAAGTTTAAAAATATTAAGGTTTTTACTATTGTCTGCGAGAAGAAAAAACGAGGGGAAACTTCTTTTTTCCCGAAGATAGTGATAAAATTCCCAACATATGGATAAAACTATTGATTTGATTAAAGAGGAAGAAAAAAGGCAAGAAAATACTATCACTCTTATTCCCTCTGAAAATTATTCCTCAAAAGCGGTAAGAAAAGCCCTGGGAAGTAAGTTGTCAAATAAATACTCTGAAGGTTATCCGGGAAAAAGATATTATCAGGGAAACGCTTTAATTGACGAGATAGAAAACTTGGCGATTAAGCGGGCAAAAAAACTTTTTTCGGTAGAGCACGTTAACGTTCAGCCGTATTCCGGCTCTCCGGCTAATTCCGCTGTCCTTTTTGCTCTTCTTTCTCTCAAAGATAAAATCCTGGGAATGAATTTGTCTGCCGGAGGCCATCTGACTCACGGTCACCCTCAAATTACTTTTTCGGGAAAGTATTTTAAGGCAATTCAGTTTGGACTAAATAAAAAAGGGGTAATTGATTATGAGAAAACAAAGGAGCTGGTAAGAAAAGAAAAACCAAAGCTTTTAATTATTGGGACAACAGCCTATCCTTTAATTATTGATTGGGAAAAGTTCTCGAAGATGGCAGAAGGTGTTGGCGCTTACTTAGTAGCAGACATCTCCCACCTTGCCGGACTGATTATTTCCGGAGCATACCCTAGTCCCTCAAAGTACGCTGATATTATCACCACCACCACCCACAAAACCCTAAGAGGTCCCAGGGGGGCAATGATTTTAGTCACCAAAAAAGGCTTAGAAAAAGACCCCAGTCTTGCAAGTAAAATAGACCGAGCTGTTTTTCCGGGACTTCAGGGAGGGCCTCATGATAATACAACTGCGGCCATTGCCATTTGTCTTGATGAGGCATCTCTTCCTTCATTTAAAAAATATGGAAAGGCTGTTTTGGAAAATGCAAAAACATTGGCAGCGGAGCTGAAAAAAGGAGGACTTGATCTTGTTTCGGGTGGAACAGAGAGCCATTTAATGGTAATTGACTTGAGAAAACAAAAGCTTTCTGGGAATGTAGTCGCTGAAGCCTTGGAGATGGCAGGGTTGGTAGTTAACAGAAGTTCCGTGCCCAACGACAAGATGCCCTATTACTACCCCTCAGGGGTGAGACTAGGAACTCCGGCGATCACAACCAGAGGAATGGGAGTAAAAGAGGTGAAAAAGATTGCTGGTTGGGTCTTAAAAGTGATTAATCATGTTAAAAGCGAAAAGCTTCCCAAAGACAAAGCGGAAAGATCTAGTTTTTTAAGAAGATATAGAGAAAGAATTAAAAATGATCCATATTTGCTTAATATTGCCAAAGAAGTTAAAGCTCTTTGCCAGCAATATCCCACTCCATGAGGACAGTCATATTTAAAGGAAAAGAATTTGCCAAAAGCAAAGAAAAAGAATTAAAGAAGAAAGTTTTTTCTTTGGCTAAAAAAGGAATTAGTTTAAAACTGGTTTCCATTTTAGTTGGAGAAAATAAGGCTAGCGAATTGTTTTTATCCTTAAAAAAGAGGGCAGCAACTAAAGTGGGAATAAAACTTGAAATAAAAAGGTTTTCAAAAGAGACAAAATTTAATGAGATTTACTCATTTATTAAAAGGATGAATAAAGATCATCAGGTTAGAGGGATAATGGTTCAACTCCCTTTACCTGAGAGTTTTTCTTTCCAGAAAAGAGATAAGTTAATAAACATCATTTCTCCCAAAAAAGACGTTGACGGGATGAGGAAGAAAAGTAGGTTTTTAACCCCCACTGTTAAAGCGGTTTTGGATATTTTAAAAGAAGCCGATAGCGATTCTTCTTTGAAGAACGGCTTAAAGGTCTGTGTTGTAGGGGCGAAAGGATTTGTAGGAAAACGAGTTCTTTCTGCTTTAAAAGAGAGAGGGTATCGGATAAAAGGAGTGGATCTTGATACTAAAGATTTGAAAAAAGATACTTTAAGCGCCGATATTTTGATAAGTTCAACCGGAAAACATGGTTTAATAAAGAAAAACATGGTTAAAAAAGGAGCGGTGGTGATTGACGTGGGAGCGCCAAAGGGAGATGTAGACAGAGAAGTTGGCAAAAAAACCAGTTTTATCTCAAAAGTTCCCGGTGGGGTAGGTCCAGTGACAATAATTTCTCTTTTGGAAAATGTTGTTGAGAGTGGATAAAAAGCAAAAGAAAGACTTTATTTACAAACACAACTTTACTTGCCAAGGGGATGGTTTTTAGGCCTGTTATCTAGGAAAAATTGTATAATCAATTATGAAAAAGCTTATTTGGACCAAACACTCTCTTGCTAGGGTAAGGGATAGGAAAATTCCCCAAAAGTATTTAACCAATGCTTTTCATAAACCCGATAAAGTTACTGAAGGCAAGAAAAAAGGAAGTAAAAGGTTTGTTCGCTCTTTTGGTATTCACAAAGCCGTTGTGGTTGCGATTCCCAACAGCAAGGGAGAATGGGTGGTTATTTCTTGCTGGATTAACCCACCAATTAAAGGGGGGTTGGATGATCGAAAAGATTCTTTTAAAAAAAGTTACCAAAAGTCTTCTTTTCTGGGAAAAATTTGGTTGGAAGTTAAAAAATCAGTTTTTGGGTATTAAGAATAGTTAAAGAAAGGAGAGAAAATGACCGAAGAAGAATATCGGAAAATAATGGTTATTCAGCTTAATGGGATCTTGGCGGGGATTGCCGGACTGGTTTCTTATCAGCTAAGTAATAACAAGAAAGACTTAGAGGCTTCTAAAGAGATTGTCGAGTTGGTGATTGGACAATTAGAAGAAGAGATAAAGTAAAAAAGAATAATATTCTCCAGTAGCCGATTAAAGATATTCGGGAGAATAGTCCTTTACTGCCTTTTGTAAGACTTATTTATCCTTTGGTGGTTTTTTTGGTAATTGCCGGGAATTTGAGCTTGATTATTACTCATAATAAGAATAGCGAAGTGTTATTTTTTGCGCAGGATAAAATGATTTTAAAAGATGAAATGAAAGTGGTTGATTGGATTTATGAAGAAAGCCAAGGCAAGGATTTTAGAATAAATACTATTACTAATCCTTTATTTATTAACACTACCTGGGCTTATTTATTTGACTGGCATGGAAGAGGCAAGTATGGCTATATGCCTATTTGGTGGGGAGAAACTCAAGTAGATGTTCCTGGCGATCAGGTTAAGTTTAATGATAATCAACAAGCGGAGCTTCATTATTTGATAATAGAGCCTGGGCCTGGCATTCCCGAGAAGTATGTTTTTGTGATACAAAGCTTTGAAAATTATTCTGGATTTTTTACTTTTATTCCTCTATTGCTCTTGTTTGAATTTGAAACTACTTAAAACTTTCCCCCATTGTTTAAGGACAAACCGGTCAATTTTTGCCAGCTTTTCCAAAAGGATTTTAAATAAACCAGGTTCCTTTTCTTCTTGGCCCTTATCAATTTCTTGCTTTACGGTTGCTCCTAGGACATTATTTTCTTCATAAAATTTCATTTGCGTGTTTTCAGTATTCACCCCTAAAGTAGTAGACATAAAACTTACTTGTTGTCGTTGGAGATCTTCCTCTTCTTCAGATACTCTTTCCGGAAGAATTAGGTAAGAAACAGAAGCCAAGTCTTTTAAGACATTAGTTCCGTGACCGTCATTTGCCAAAACTACACTCGAAGGAAGAAATTCTATTGTTGCCAAGCCAGGAGTTTTACCTTTAAAATAGGCTGTTCCGAAAATTCCCTGTTGGGCAGAAAATCCAGGATTTGGTAGCCCTCCTGTCAGTCTTGCATACCCTCCTTCATTGTTAAGTTCTTTTTGAATAAAAATGCTAGCGAAAGATTCTTTTGTTGATATATCAATAACTTCAAGCCTACTTGAGTCAAACCCCAGATCTGCCTGAATCGCATTTATCGGAGTATTAATCCCCACAATATTAATTTCTATTGGAAATATTTCTCCTAAACGGAACTGGCCTTTGGAAGGGATAACAAAAGAAACTGTTTTAGGAGCTGGTGGAAAGCCTAATTTTAAAAGCAACTTGCTTTCCCCAAAAACTATTAATATTGAAATAAAGGAGAAGACTAAGATTATTAAACCATTATAAACTGCGGACATAAATGTTCTTGGAATAATGCCAGCTTCTTTGTTTAACGTTTTTTTGCAAAAAGAACAATACTCTCCCTCTCTTTTTGTTCGGCATAAGAAACAAACTGTTTGGCTGGGTACTAAAAACCACCACATGGGATAGGCAACTGCTAAGAAGATACCTAAAACGGATAATAAATGAAGCAACAACCAAGACACGATAAACCATACTAATATGGTTATTATTGAGCTAAATTTTAGAGCACTACTTTTACCTTCCAACATATGACATTAGAATTGAAAAATCTACTACATTACATTCCCCATTTCTATTTAAATCGCATGTTCTTATGTTACTAGCTAATGATTTATTTCCTCTTTGCGCAATGTTTTCAAACAAAGCCTGGCGCCACTCTGTAACCCAACTTTGAGCAACAATAAATAATTCCTTTGATGAGATTATACCATCTCCATTAGGATCAAAGGGAATTAAAAAGGCTGGTAAAGCCGGCTGAGTGATTGTTGGTAAGGGCAGGGTGGGGGTAGCTGCTTTTGAGACTATGGCTGGAGAACTGTCAAGCGTCTCCTCAGAGGATGTGGGTGATGCTGGAATTGGAGTGGGAGTAGGCGTTGAAGTTAAATCAGGCACGGGAGTCAAACAAAGTGTAGGCGTAGGCGTGGGAATTTGAGTGGGAGTAGGTGTTGGAGCAGGGGAACATTGATATGTATCAAAGGTACAGGCAATATCACAGCTTAATGTTCCTGGGCCAAAACCTAAGCTTTGGCAGGTTTGACCATTGAGATTTACTCCTTCGCAGTCTTCTCCTCCTTCAATAATTCCGTTTCCACAGATGCTAATTTTAATTGTTGCGCCCAAGAAATCCGATATTGCAGCATAAACAGAAGTGGTTATTAAATACACCGCTGTAACAATAAATATGAGTAAAAAAAAAAATTGAAATATGGAGTCTTTTTAAGATTTTTCCTCATCTTGTTTACTATCAGTTAAGTTTGTACGATCTGGCTTTTTCAGATTAATTTGAAGGTTAAAGAATTTTTTGAAGATCATTAATAAAATAACTACAGATATCGCAATAATTGCTCTTTGGGGCCAAGGAGCATAAACCTTATAAAAAGTGATTGCCTTATAATAAATGCCGTAAAAAATATTAGCCGGCACCACGGTAAAATAGAGTTTGGCAGCAGCAGCTATACCCAGTGTTGTTTTGCCTTTTTGGACTACAGCTAAAGGATGGCCTTCAAGATAGGCAAAATAGTCCCCTTGCTCTACTTTCAAAGGCAGATTGATTTTAATTTCAATTACTTGAGCCTTGTCAGCTTCTAGATGAAATTGCCGGGGAGTGAAGATAAACCAATCTTGGTCAGGCAATAATTCAGTTTGGTCTTGATGATAAGAAATTGAAACTTCATACTCTGATGGTTCATCTCCGGTATTGATGATTGTAATTGACGGCAGTTGATAAATCATCCCTGCCTTAAGCTTCTCCTCAACATATATTTTGCCCGTATTCACCCCGACGCCGATTTTAGCAAAAGCGCTGCTTGAAAATAGAAAGAATCCTACGAGCAGGAAGGCCGAAGAAATAATAAGCTTTTTCATTATGACAATCATACTAAAACTGAGGGGAATAATCAATCAATAAGTAAGTAAACAAGAGACTGTAAGGGAAAATTATGGGGCTTCAGCGAGTATCGTGATGGTAGTAGATTGTTCTGTGGTCTCTGAGGTGCTTGTCGGGGTTCCGATCTCAACTTCAAAGGGTTGGGTCCCACCAACCCCAACA
>CBDUUX010000035.1:0-5958 GCA_965370515.1 uncultured bacterium | reverse complement strand
GTTAGCTGGATTAGATCCTACATTGTGAACAATGAAATCTAGGTAACCTGTTTGACTAGGTTTCATGTCGTCTAGACTCAATGTATCTCCACCTGTCCAAGGATTTTGGTCGTCGACAGTAATATCGATAGTTCCGGTTGTGAATGCGTTTCCTGACGATGTCTCTGTGTCAGAAAACAATGCATTCGTACCCATTGCCACGGTTGTAACAAGTGCACCAATTACTAATAAGCTTGTTATTATTTTCTTCATTTTTTCACCTCCTTTCTTATTTAGAATCATCAAAAAATCCGCCAAAAAGCGGATTGATGAATCTTCTTTCGAGTGGGCAGGCAAGTCGTTTTTCCTCTTTGCCTCATTAGTTAGACTGTATCAAGTTTTTTACGAACCGTCAAGTCGCAAATTAGGTCAATTTACAAAACTTTTCAAGGGGCGGGGAAATCAAGAGTAGCTCAACCTCCTGTCGTAGACGACGTTAGAACTAATTTAGCCTTAAATTATTAACCGGATGGGACGATTTTAGAGTAGCTTATCCACTCTTTAGTCCATTACATATTTATCTCTGACTGTGTATGAAAAATCTGAACAGGTTGCGAAACATTTGAGACTTTCTGGAAAGAGAAAAAATATAGTTCTCTTTTTGCCCACTCCTTTACTGCTTTCTACTTCTTCAAAGAGATTTTTAGTTTATCCCTCTAAGATTTCTCTCCAAATAGGAGCGTCGCCGCCTTCGCCGTAGTATTCTTTGGCAACAGCAACTGGTTTTCCGAACAATCTCATCCAAATTGGCCATCCGCTAAACTTATATCGAGGGCCACTGTTCAAAATAATTTCAGTATACCCCTTTTCTTTGGCCCGTTGTCTAACAGTGTTAACTAATGCGTGACCAACTCCTCTGCCTCCCCTATGATTTTGAGCAACATAGGCACTGATAAGCTCCGCAGGCTTTGAAGTGGTAACATAGGGCTTCATTTTTTCTTCGGGCGGTCGAAATCCCATCATCCCGATTACTTCTCCCTGAAGTGTTTCCGCAACAAAGTAGGTTGCCTCTCCTTGGTTTTTGGCACTCTGTTTTACTGCTTCCAAGACTTCTTCAATTTCGTCATCAATGACCTGTTTGGTATCAGGATCCCTGATCCATGTTTCTAGAATTGAACGTAATGATGCCCCGTCTCCTTCTCTAGCCAAGCGTATTGTTCCGCCAAATCTTTTCTCATGGTCTGGAGGCAATTCTGTCATTCCAAAGTTATTATACCCACTAAAGCCTTAAATTAGAATACTCACCGGATGAAAAGTCTTAAGCGGAGTCGAAGGAGGATTGTTTTAAAAGTGGGCTTGACAGGACTCGAACCTGTGACCTCACGGATGTGAACCGTGCGCTCTAACCAGCTGAGCTACAAGCCCTGGTTGACACATTATACCAAGACGCCTATGATGACATCATGCTTAAGCGCATTTTTTTCTTTTTTGTTGATACTATTCAGTCTTTAGTTTTTGCGGCTTCGATTTTTATTCTTCTTTACCTTTTTGTCGCTCAGCCAAATCAAGTTAATGGAAACTCAATGATGCCCAACTTAATCGATAAATCTCTTCTATTAACAAATAAAATATCTTACCGCCTCGGAGAACCGGAACGAGGGGATGTGGTTGTTTTTAAAGCTCCTCCTTCTGAACCGTGCGCGGAAGATGAGTGCGAATACATTAAGCGGGTTATTGGTCTCCCCGGAGATAACGTTAAAGTTCAGAATCAAAAAGTATATATTAATAATCAGCTTTTGCCGGAAGGTTATCTTCCTCCTGATTTTGTTACTAATCCTGGAGGTTATTTTTCCGAAGGCCGAGAAATAATCATTCCTGAAAATCAATATGTCTTATTTGGCGACAATCGCTCTCATTCTCGAGATTCTCGGGAATTTGGCCCAATTACTATTGACTTCATTGTTGGCAAAGCATTTTTCATCTACTGGCCTCTCACAGAAAACGGCTTAATTCCCAAGGCTAGCTACTAAGAAGAAATTTTGCTGGCTATTTTTTCAATGAACTTCTTGGTTTGAGGAATCTTTCCCCTAAACTCTAAGTTAATTTTTCCCCTCACTCGAGTATGAATAATTTCCACTTCACAATCTAGCGGTGAAAATTCTTCCTTAATTACATTGATAAGCTGATTAATCTCTTTTTTAGAAAAAACATATTCCTTGCCCTCTTCGTCCCCTTCCCGACCCTGCTCTTTCATTAAACGGGCAATTTCCTCAGCTCTTCTTACCGAAGCCTTTTCTCTTAAAACAATCTTGTAGGCCTCAATCATTGAACGGGTATCCTGAATACCTCCCAAGGCCCGAGCATGTCCTTCCGTAATTAATCCTGAAAGCAAACCATCTTTTAGGGCATCGGGAAGCTCTAAAAGCTTTGCGCTGTTTATAACATAAGCAACGCTTTTACTAATTTTCTCTCCAATCGCTGACCAAGATAGCCCCAGCTCATCCCGAAGTCTTTTTAGCGCTCGGGCTCGCTCTAAAGGATTAAGCTCTTTTCGCTGGACATTCTCCACCAGGGCCAACTGAAGCATTTGCCGAGAATCGGCCTCTTTAATAATTGCGGGAACTTTAGGCAAACCTAATACTCTGGCCGCTTGCCAGCGCCTTTCCCCGGAAATTATTTGATATCCCGCCGGAGTTTTGGCCACCAGCAAAGGCTCTAAAATCCCATGTTCTCGAACAGAATCAACTAAGTCAGTTATCGATCCAGGAGTAATTGTTCCTCTTGGCTGAAGAGGATTGGGTTGGAGCAGACCAGTCTCAATTTCAAATACCGAAACAGATGTCATTTTTTTCTCTCTTACAAAACCGAAACTTCTTGCTTACCCTTATTCTTCTTAAAACTAACAACCCCATTTCTCATTGAAAAAAGAGTATAGTCCCTGCTTACTCGCACTCCTTTGCCGGGCAAAAATTTTGTCCCGTTTTGGCGAATGATAATTTGACCAGTCTTAATTTCCTGACCACCAAAAACCTTAACTCCCAGCCTTCTTCCGGGTCGACGACTTTTTTCTTTGGTTTTTCCCCCTGCTTTACTTTTTGCCATAAGTGATTTTTTTAACTTTAACTCGGGTTAGCAAAGGTCGAAAGCCCTTTACTTTGCGATAGCGAGATTTAGCTCGATAACGCCGAACGGTAATTTTTTCTCCCTTAAGATGCTTAATAATCTCTAATTCCAAGGACACTCCTTTAACTGCAGGAGTCCCTATTTTAGCTTTACCTTGATCATCAATGTAAAGTAAGGCGTCTTTGAGAGCAATCTTTCCACCTTTTTTTCCCGGATGACGATCAATCTCAAACTCCTGCCCCTCTTTTAGTAAATATTGATGCCCCTGTAATTCAACTACAACTTGCTTCATAATCTGCTGATTATACCACAACGCTAATCTTTAACAATTAGACTTAAGGAGATAAAACTACTAATTAAAGAGGAACCTCCGTAAGAAAAAAAAGGCAAAGGTAGGCCGGTAACCGGTAATAAGCCCAAGTTGATCCCGATATTAGTTGTTGTCTGAAACCAAAGGTAACTAATTAACCCAATCCGAAACAAGGAAACAAATTGATCTTTTTCTAAAACAACTTTTTTAATTAAAGTTAAAAATAAATAAAAATAGCAAAAAAGGAGTAAAAAAGCGCCAAAAAAACCAAATGATTCTCCCAAAGAAGCAAAAATAAAATCCGTATGGCGCTCAGGTAAGAAAAAGAGTCGGGTTTGGGTGCCCAAGCCCAGGCCACGACCAAAGAATTTACCCGAGCCAAAAGCAACCATTGCCTGGGCTAAATTATATCCTCCCCCCAAAGGATCAGCCTGGGGATTTAAAAAGTTTACAATTCTCGAGCGCTGATAATCAGCAACAAAATAGCGGGTAAAAACAAAAAATAGAGGAATTAAAAAAAGAAAAGTAAAAAATAAATATTTTTTCTCAAACTTAGAAAAAAGAAGCATTACTCCCCCGGTAAAAGCAAAAACCAAGGCTGTTCCCAAATTAGGCTCTAGAAGTAAAAGAATTATTGGAAGTGAAATCAAAATCAAGGTTTTTAAAAAATTACTAATTTTCCCTGCCTCAAATTTAGACAAAAAGCCCGCAATCGCGAGAATAAAAATAGGCTTGGCTAATTCTGAAGGCTGGAAAGATTGATTTTTAATAAACAACCAACGACTTGAACCTCTGACCAATTGACCGAAAAGCAAGGGCAAGGTAAGAAGAGTTAGGGATAAAATATACCAGCCTAAAGCTAGCCCGTCTAAATTAGCTAAAGAAAACTTTAGCCTTAAAATTAAGATAAGAATCAAAAAACCAGCCAGCCAAAAAGCTAGTTGGCGCCAAAAATAATAACCCTCAATTCCCCAAAGAAGAACTAAGTTTAAACAAAAAATTATTAATAGGGGAATTAAAATTTTTTCCTTTTTCACAGCCTAATTATTTCCTCGGCGCAAGAAAGAAGGAATATCCAGTTCGGTTTCAATCTCTATCCCTTCCGGTAAATCCATTCTTACTAACTTGTCTTTTTCCTCAGTAGTTACCTTTTTAAGAACGGATTTAGGCTCCGCTTTTCTAATTAAACCGGTTAGGGTTTTTCGCTGAGGGTCAAAGCCAGTCGCAATTAAAGTTATTTTAATCTGATCCTCAAGGCTCTCGTCAATCGCCGCTCCAAAAACCACATTAGCGTCTCCCCCAATACTCTGAGTAATAGTTTGGGCAATTTTTTCCACCTCTTTAATACTCAAATCCAATCCCCCCGTTACATTAAAAAGAACTCCCCGGGCTCCTTCAACTCGAGTATCCAGTAAAGGGGAGGAAACGGCAGCCTTAATTGCCTCCTCTGCCCTATTTTCTCCTCCTGCTACCCCTACCCCCATCACCGCCGTTCCTGCATTTTGGATGATGGAGCGCAAATCGGCAAAGTCAATGTTAATTAAACCGGAAGTAGTAATTAACTCCGCAATTCCGGTAACGGCCTGGGACAAAACCGAATCTGCCAACTTAAAAGCATTTAAAAAGGACAGATCATCATCCCCCAACTCTAATAATCGCTGATTAGGAATGACAATTAAAGCGTCCACCTTTTCCCTTAAATTACTTAAGGCATCTTCAGCAATTACCATTCGCCGGGTTCCTTCAAACAAAAAGGGCTTAGTTACTACCGCAATGGTTAAAGCCCCTAATTCTTCCTTAGCCACTTCGGCAATAATCGGTGCCGCACCACTACAAGACCCGCCCCCTAAGCCCCCGGTAATAAAAACCATATCTGTCCCTTCCAAAACTTTTTTGATTTTTTCTCTTGATTCTTCAGCCGCTTGTTTCCCAACCTGAGGATCTCCTCCTGCCCCTAATCCCCGGGTCAATTTTTCCCCAATTTGAATTTTTATTTTCGCTTGAGATGCCAGCAGGGCCTGAGCATCTGTGTTTATCGTCAGCAAATCCACTCCCCCAACCTGCTCTTGAGAAGACATGTGATTGATCGTATTTCCTCCCCCACCACCCACGCCAACTACTTTAATTTTAGCGACTTGAGCGGGTAAAGGCTTAATTAATCCCATGATGCTTTATTTTAACAGAATTGCCTTAAGGCAGCAAAGGCTTTATCGCTTGGATAATTTTCTTAAAAATCCCCCCCGGATTTATTTCCTTTAACCGAGAGAGGCCCGGCAACGATCTTTTCCTTGCCACTACTCCCTGCCCAGTTTTGACCGCATAGCTAATTAAACCAAGGGCTGAAGCATAGGTAGGAGAAGCAATTTCATCAACTAAGCCGCTTACCGGCTTGGGAGAACCAATTCTTACCGGAAGACCCAAAACTTGCTGGCAAGAGCGCTTAATGCCTACTAAGTACGATCCCCCTCCAGTTAAAACCACCCCCGCCGGAGTAGCCCCTCCAAAACCACTTTCCCTAATTTCTTCCTTAAGCAAGGAAAATATCT
>CBDUUX010000034.1:0-6049 GCA_965370515.1 uncultured bacterium | reverse complement strand
TGTATCCTACATAAACAGGAAGATCAAAAAGATCTCTTTAAAAGAAATTATTAACTTAATTACCAACCAAACTCTTTGGGGAAGCATCATTGGTTTTGTCGGCCCCATTGCCCTAAGCATTATTTTCTACACCCTAAAGGGTGCTTTTACCCCTTACGTTCGCTCGGCCTTACTCCAAAACATTGGCTATCTTTCTACTTGGGGGGGGAGCAACTTAGAGCTATACATCCGATTTGCCCTTTTGATTTTGAGCACCCTAATCCTATTTATCTTCAGAAAGAAAATTGCTTTCGAGCCCCTGCTTCTTTTTACCTGGTTTTTGTACGGTTTATTTGGCGCCCTTCTTTCCGGTCGACCCTATCCTCACTACTTAGTAGAAATTGTTCCCCAAGTTTGTTTACTCATTGCTCTAGCTGTTAAAAACAAAAAAGGCCTTTACTTGCTTTTCCCCCTTATTAGCGCTATTTTAATTATCTTCTCTCATTTCTACTTTAAGTTTTGGTGGTATCCCCAAATCTCCTACTACCAAAATTTCTTACAGCGCCTAACTGGGCAAAAAAATAAACAACAATATTATGCTTATTGGGGAGATAAAGTACTCACTAACTACAAGCTGGCTGACTTTATCCAAAGAACCACCCAAAGCAATGAACGAATTTTTGTTTGGGGAGATGCCGCCTGCACTTACGCCACGGCCCAAAGATTACCTCCCGGCCGCTATACTGTTAACTACCATATTTATGATTTTGATGGTTTTGAAGAAACCCTAAAAACGATTAAAGAAACCAAACCCAAGTTGATTATTAAACTCCAAAACGAACAAAGATCTTGGCCGGAGCTCAATACTCTGCTATATAATGAGTATATTCCTTTCTCTTTGCCTGAAGTAAAAGATAAGATATACCTACGCCAGATTTAAGATAAAGGCCTAAAAATGGTAAAATACCCAATATTTAGGAAAAGAGAGCCACTATACTCTTTTTTTAAACTAGCTAAAAATGAAAAAAGAGGCTAAAGAGAAGAATAAAATAGGAAGACAACTTAGTCCCCGCACTTACCGTATCTTGGAAATGATTCCCGGCTTACTATCCTGGAGCGTTATTCTTTTTCCCATTTGGGGTTCTTTTTTCGTTCCCAAAGCAGTAGCCTACTTTACTATTGCCTTTTTAGTTTACTGGTTTTACCAATCTTTAAAAACTTCTTACTTGGGCATTAAAGGGTATCGACTAATCCAGAAAAACACCAAGATTAATTGGCTTAAAAAGTATAAAGCCGGGAAAAAGGATAATTGGCTCGAGTGGGAAAAGATAAAACACATTGTCTTTATTCCCAACTACGACGAAACGGCTGAAAAATTAAGCACCAACCTGCAGGCCTTGGCTAACCAAAAACAGATAGACAAAAAACAACTGATTATTATTTTGGCGATGGAAGAGAGATTTAAGGGCGCAAGGGCCAAGGCCAAAGAATTAGTCTCTAAGTTTAAGGATGAATTTGGTGACTTAATTGTCACTTACCATCCTCCCAATATTGAAGGAGAAATAATCGGCAAAGCTTCTAATGAGGCTTGGGCTGCTAAAGTAATTAAAAAAGAAGTGATTGACAAAAGAGGTTGGGAAATGAAATATTTAACCGCCACTACTTGTGATGCGGACGCTCGTTTTCATACCCATTATTTTTCCGCCCTTACCTATTATTTTGCCAAAAACCCCAATCGCTATTACAGATTTTGGCAATCTCCCATTTTCTGGCACAACAACCCCAATCGAATACCCGCCCCAATAAGAATTATTGGGATATTGGGTAATGTTGCTCATATCGCTGATGTCCAACAACCAGACGGACTCTTTTTCAACTATTCAACCTACTCTCTTTCCTATAAACTCTTGGACACCATTGGCTACTGGGATACTAATATTATCCCCGAAGACTGGCATATTTTTTTACAAGCCTTTTTCCACCAGGGGGGCAAAGTAATGGTTGAGCCTCTTTTTACCCCCACGAGCATTGATGCCCCCGAAGGGGCAAACTTTTGGGATGCTTTAAAAAACCGCTACCTTCAGTGTCAGCGCCATGCCTGGGGAGCAACCGATATTCCTTACGCTATTTCTCAGGCAGTCGCTCATCCCGAAATACCTTTAAGTGTGAGAACTTTTCGAGTTTATAAAGTAATAAAAACCCACTTGGTTTGGTCTACCAACTGGTTCATTCTCACCCTAGGTGCTTCCTTACCAGCTTTCTTAAACCCCAAGTTTTTTCAAACTTCCCTGGGCTATAATCTTCCCCGCTTTTCCCAAACTGTGCTTACTATTTGTTTGCTTTTTCTTTTTGTAATTATTACTCTAGATATGCGCTTAAGACCGAAAGAGGTGAAAATTAAGGGAGTGAAGGGATGGTTAATCCACTGGGGCCAGTGGATTATTATGCCCATTGCCACTTTATTCATGGCCGTTATTCCCGCGCTAGACGCCCAAACTAAATTAATGCGCGGTAAAAAATTAGGGTATTTTGTTACCCCCAAAAGAGATAAATGAAAAAGACTAATTCCTTAACTAAGCTGGTCATTGGTTTTGGTAAAATCTGGCTTAATAAATCCCGAGCGCGCCAAATAAGGCTGGCTCTTCTTTTCCTAGCCCTTCAACTTTTAGCTATTATCTTTTTCTTCTCCAAACTCCCTCCCCAAATTCCTTTGTATTTTTCCCAACCCTGGGGAGAGCTTCAACTAACTTCCCCCCTTTCTTTACTTCTACTTCCTCTTTTTAGTCTTGTTGTTTTACTGATAAACCTGTTTTTCGCCAGCTTTTCAATAGAAGAAGATGAGTTTTTGACTAATATTCTCACTTTCGGGAGCTTAATTTTTGCCTTTTTTGCTTTAATTGCCATCTTAAAATCAATTAATCTCGCGATATGAACAATCTCCTTACCCAACCTTTAATTATTGCCTTTTTAATTGCCGCCACTACTACTCCTTTGGTAATTTATTTTTTTAAGAAAAAAAATTGGCTGGATGATCCTAAAAAACACAAACACCCAAAAGTAGTGCACCAAAAAGCAGTTCCCCGAGGGGGCGGAATTAGTGTTTTTCTCGCTATTGCCCTAACTGCTCTTTTTCTTCTTCCTCTGGATAAGCACTTGGTGAGCATCTTAATAGCAGGATTATTAGCAACCATTGTGGGGGTAAGGGATGACATTAAGGAGATTAACCCTTACTTTAGGCTAGCTGCCAATCTCGCGGTTGCTCTAATTATCATCTTGGGAGGAATTGGAGTAGATTATATTACCAACCCCTTTGACACCGTTTTCCACCTTAACCAATTCTTTATCGGCCCTTTCCCAATTATCAAAATCGGCTTTACTCTTTTCTGGCTAATTTGGTGCATGAATATTGTCGGCTGGTCAGGGGGGATTGACGGTCAACTTCCTGGATTTGTGAGCATTAGCGCAATTATTATTGGCCTCCTTTCCTTAAAATTCTCCCAAGACATTGCCCAGTGGCCGGTAATTACCCTTTCGGGAGCAGTCGCCGGTGCTTACTTGGGCTTACTGGTTTTTAACGCCTACCCCCAAAGAATAATTCCGGGGTATTCCGGAAAAAGTTTGGCGGGCCTAATGCTGGGAACTCTAGCTATTCTTTCCGGGGCCAAACTAAACACCGCTATTTTGGTTTTAGCCCTCCCGATGATTGACGGGGGTTTAATTATTATTAGGCGCCTAATTAAGAGAAAATCTCCCATTTGGGGAGATGCCCAACACCTTCATCACTTACTTTTAAAAGTTGGCATTCCTAAACCAAAAATTGCTCTTTTTTACTGGATTTTCTCCCTGATTCTTGGATTGGTGGTTTTAAACCTGAACAGCAAGCAAAAGTTTTACTTTTTAGGAATGGCTATCTTTGCTATCGGAGCAAGTATTTTAACTCTGGAAAAAATAATTAAAAAAAGAAGGAAGTAAGTCCTACTCTTCAACTTCTTCTTCCACTACTTCCTGGTCTAAGGTTTTTGTCGCATATTGGCCGGAAATCCAACCTTCCTCTCCCTGCTCATATTCTATTTTAAACCAACCATTGTCTTCATCTAAAAGCTCAAACTCATCTCCCGGCTCAACCCGACCGACTTCGCTCCCGGCAGTAGAAGCGTTTTCCCTAACCCTTAACCAGCCGGTAGGAGTATCTTTAATTAGGATTTTAACAATCTGCTCCTCAGCAACAACCTCTTCTTCTACTTCTTTAATTATTTCCCCACTAGTCGCTAGTTTTACCTCTACTACTAGCCGGTAATCAGATAAGGTCCTCACTAAAATTTCTTCACTTTTATAACCCGGATGAGTTAAAACTAGTTTATGCTCCCCACTGCCAATATCTTCTAAATTGACCGGAGCAAATCCGCGCATTTGATCATCCACCGAAACCGAAACCCCGCCGGGAACAGAAGTTAAAACTAAACCTGCTTTTTTCTTTGCTCCGGTTTTCTCCCAATATAATATCTGGCTAGACTCTTCTTCAGAAACAGCGGCAAATTGTTTGCGAATTACCACCCGGGTATTAGGAGTAATCGTTAGCCTTCGCTCCCAAGCAATTGCCCCTACTACTCCTTGAGGCTCTAACCTCAAATCCAGATCTCCAGGAGAAACACTCTCGTCCTGATAAGGAGTTTCGCCTACTTCATCCCCATTAATATAAATTTTAGCCGCAGGGATAGCATCAATTTCCAAAGCTCCCTTTTTCCCTGGAGTAAAGCGCATCAGGAGAAAAACAATCCCCACAACAGCCACAATAGGCAAAATAATTCTTAAGATCTTCACCATTGAAGTTTATCAAATAGCCAGCAAGCTAGCAAGACCAACATTTTTTTGATAAACTAAGCCTATGAATTTGCGGGCGCATAGCTCAGTTGGCAAGAGCGCTGTCCTGATAAGACAGAGGTCCTAGGTTCGAGTCCTAGTGCGCCCACAACCATTTTTCATGCCTACCAACCTCTAAATCCTAAAAATACGAGTCTAAAAACTTCCACAATTCTAGATATAGTTTCTGGAGCAAATTTCCTTTCTCTGAGTTGATTTTGTTAAAATACAGTATGCCCAAATGGTCTCAAGCAATATTAACTAATAAGGCTTTGGAAAAAATGAAAAAGCATCGCCTCACCAAGGGTGATGTCCAAGGTGCTTTTGAAAAATACCAAAAGAAAGAAGATGCTCTCATTCCCGATTGCATTAATTTTATCAGAACCCTAGGGAGCCAGGAGGTTGGCATAATTGCCCGCCAAAAAAAAGACGGTTTTTGGCTGATAGTAAGCGCCTGGGGAAGAAAATTATTTAAATGACTCCTTTTGCCCATTTTTCAGCAGGATATTTGATTTACAAATTTGCCAATATCCAAAATAACGCACCTAATAATTCAATACTACTTACTTTCGCCCTTCTTGGTTCTTTTTTTCCAGACATTGATGGATTTTTCAAAACTACCCTGAACAAGCACCGCTATACCATTTTTCACACTCCTTTTTTATATAGCACCATTCTCTTGTTATCCTTTTTCTTAAGAAACCAAACAAGCTATTCTCTTTTCCCATATTTAACAATATTTTCAATTGCTGGACTAATTCATCTTTTCATTGACTGGATTAGTGCCCGCACTTGCGGAATTATGCTTTTTTACCCTTTTTCCAAAAAACCCCACAGTCTTTTTCCCTTAAAACCAGAAAAAGGAAACTTTTCAACTTTTCCAAACAAAGAACAGTTGAAGTTTTGGAAATACTATTTAGAAAATAGGTTACTAATAATTACTGAGCTTTTGGTGATTGGCGCCGGTGTTTTTCTCTCTTTTACATAGTCTCCAACTTATAGACAAACCAAAGTGCTTTCCCTTTGGTAAAATATCATATGACCAAATTAAAAATAGGTGTTTTTGCCATTATTTTCAATAAACAGAATAAAGTCCTTCTATGCCGCCGCCGTGACTATGATTTATGGAACCTTCCCGGAGGCGGACCGGAAATAAACGAATCGCCCTGGCAGGGAGTAATTAGAGAAGTTAAAGAAGAAACTAATTTAA
>CBDUUX010000033.1:0-6496 GCA_965370515.1 uncultured bacterium | reverse complement strand
GTTTTCTTAAAGGCTGACAGGCAAACTCCAATAAATCCACTCCTTTTTTGGTTTTTTCCAACCATTGTTGTTTTTCCAAACCTAAACTAGGGTCAATGATTTTTATTCTACCCAAATGCGAGCCGGTAATTTTGGTTTTCTTGGAAGAATGGGCATAAATAATTTCTTTGCCGCTTGTCTCAACAACTATCAAAACATGGTCAATTTTGCCGTTTGAAAAACTAACCGGAATTAAATCCCCCACTTTAATATTTTTAGTTTTTTTAACCGGCTGGCTGTTTTGATCACTAGTTAAAACTTTAGTATTAAAACGGCGAATAGGATTAGGGCTAATCCCCCTGGCTTTTTTAAGACCCTTGTAAAAACCAGGCTTTAAAAAATTAAGTACTTGAAAAGCAAAACCCGAACAATCCAGCCCAATTCGTTTTTGGCGCATAAAGCTCCTAATTTGAAATGGCGTCATTTTATTTAAATCTATTCTCGTCTGCCGGGCTTTTTTAAGAGTAGCTTGTTTTATCTGCGCTGGAGTCCCTTTTCCTCCAAACGACCCCTGAATTCGACCCCTGCTTTTAAAAAACTTGTTGCGCCAATAAGGGATTCTAACTTTTTTACCAGGAATAATTTCCAGGGCAAAGAACTGATCAAGAAAGTTTTTATCCACAAACTACTTTTACTCCCGGCCCCATTGTTGAAGTTAAGGTAATTCTCTTGATTTTCTCTTTCCCGATGGTTTTGACCAGTTGTTCTACATTGGCAATAAGTTCCTCTTCTTTTTGGTCTAGTTTTCCTAGTACGATATGAACTACTGGTGCTTTTTTCTCAGTAGCCAGCATTATTCCTTCGCTCCCCCAGTTTTTGGCGACTTTTACTGGGTCTTTCACCAAAGTGCCGTTTTTGGGATTAGGCATTAGGCCCTTAGGACCCAAAACCTTAGCCAAAGGCACCAAGTTTTTCATTTCAGAAGGAGAAGCAAGAAGAACATCAAAATCAATTTTGCCTTCTTTAATTTTACTTAAGGTTTTACTGTCCACTATGGCCACCCTCTTTTCTTTACCCTTAAAGTGGGGAAGCTTAAGCTCCCTTATTTCCCCTATCTTATCTACCAGTAAATGGGCCTCCAACTTTCCGACAAAGTTAGAAACTGAGGTTTTTTTAACCAAAACAATTGCTTCTTTTAAAGAATAAAGCTTTTTTCTGTCTACCAAAGACAAGGCCTGTTTGTATTTTTTCCCGCGGGATTTTTTCTTCTTTTTACCGGCTGCCTTTTTTTCTTCTCCCTCACCTTCTTGATCTTCTGTCTTTTCTACTTTTATTCCCTCTCCCTCCACTACCTTCACTCTTTCCCCGCCCTTCAACCCAGCAACTTTAGTTTTTTTGCCTTTAATTTCTTCTTTTACTTTTGCCTTTTCCTTAGCAGATTTTTTCTTACCCATTTTCCACCTCTACTCCCATGCTTTTGGCGGTTCCTTCAATAATTTTAACCGCTGCTCCTAAATTACTAGTATTCAAGTCTTTCATCTTTTTTTCGGCAATCTCCTTAACATCTGCTTGAGTTAAAGTACCCACCTTTTCTCTTTTAGCTTCTATCGCTCCCTTTTCCAAGCCCAGTTTCTCTTTAATTAAGGCAGAAGCCGGCGGAAGTTTAGTAATAAAGGTAAAGGTACGATCCTCATATACCGTCAAAACAACCGGAATGATGCTTCCCTTTTGCTCCTTGGTAGCAGTATTATATTGGTTAATAAAATCCATAATTGCCACCCCGTGCTGACCTAAAATTGGCCCGGCTGGCGGCCCGGGAGTCGCCTCCCCGGCGGGAAGATTAAGTTTTACTAATGCTTTTACTTTTTTAGCCATTTTTAAATTTTAGAAACCTGGAGAAAATCTAGCTCCACCGGAGTTTCTCTTCCAAAGATAGAAATTAATACTTTAACCTTGCCTCGCTTTTTATCAATGCCGTCAATGGTGCCCAGAGAATCGGCAAAAGGACCATCAACCACCTTAACCGCTTCCCCAACACTAAACTTTGCCTTGTACTGAGGCTTTTCTTTTTCCACCGAAGAAATGATTTTTTTAACCTCAGCCTCAGCAATGGGAAGAGGTTTTTCACTGCTCCCCACAAACCCCGTTACTCCAGGAGTAGTTTTTACCACAATCCAGGAATTATCATCCAGCAACATATTAACTAAAATATAGCCGGGAAATACTTTTTCCTGAGTCTTTATTTTCTGACCCCTCCTGATAACAAACTTCGATTGCAAAGGAACTATCGCCTCATAAACTCGATCTTGTAAGCCCATGGTAGCTACCCGCTGTTTTAAAGCCTCGACTACCCGATGCTCATGGCCAGAGTATGTGTGAACCACAAACCAGGCTGAGCGAACAGAAGGCTTAAGATCGCTAATTTGAAAGCGATAATCGGCTTTTTTAATCTTCTTCGCCTTTTTCTTTTTTTTCTTAAGATCTACTTTTTTTACTTTTTGACCCATGTTTTTTAAAAACTATTTAACTATAATCCCAATTAAGCGGGTAAACAAAATGTCCAAACCCCCCAAGTACAAAGCAACCACTACCGAAACTAATATTACCACAGTTGTTAACATCACTGCCGTCTCTTTGTCCGGCCAAGTTACCTGCTTTAGTTGGTCAATTACTTCACTAAAAAAATTCACCCTTTGAAACATGAGGGATTATATCACACTTAATGTTTTCTTAACCGCTGCTTAAGCCGAGTGGTCAACTGATTGAGTACTAAAGGAATTTTTCTTCCCTGGGCTTTAACACGCAAGGTCTGCCCCTTGTTGGTGATAATTGAAGCTTTAATTTTAAACAAAGGCTGGCGGCTTTTTCGGGCAAGCCAGACAAAAACCAAGCGAATATCCTTAATCCGATGAACCAAAAACGGTTGATGGCGAATCATTTCTGTTACTTTTTCCAAAATCACCCTTCGCTCTTCAGCTTTCAGCGTAGGCTCAAGCTTCATTTTTAAACTTACGCTCTGTCCTTGCCCATAATTCTTCCAAACAAGCTTTAAAAGGTCGCGAATACTAACAAAGCCTAAGGAATTACTCGCAATTAAGGCAGGCTCTACTTGACCAACGGGAAAAACAACTACACTGCCAATCCCCTGTTTAAGAATCTGGTCAATCACTTTTCTTAGAGGTTCATTGGTTAAAACACTGATTATATTCTTTTGAACGAACTTCTCCACCGGAATGTCAACTATTTCTTTTTTAATGGGGGAGCGAGAAAGCCAGCGAATAGCTTCCACTGGTGAGGAAAAAGATTGACGCAAATCGTAAGAAGTAACCAAACCCGCCAGCTTCTTTCTTTTGTTTAAAACCAATAATCGACTGACTTTTTCACTCATCATCAAGTGGCGAGCTTTTCCTATTCCCTCTTTAGAGGAAATAAAAAGTGGCTTTTGAGGTGCTATTAAATCAATCACTTGGCTATTCACCAATGGTTGACGAGCTAGCCAACCCAGCAGGCGGCGAGCAGAAACCACTCCTAAAAAGTTCTCCTTAGAATCAAAAACCGGCAGCCAATAAACCCTGGACTCTACCATTAAACGAGCAATTTCACCAATCGGAGTTCCTAAATCAAGTCTGGGTGGATGGTAAAGGCAATTAGCCACTTTGGCCTGGGCAGGCAGGCGCTTTTTAATCAAAGAATAGTATAAATTAACCAAGCCCAAAAACTTCCTTTCCTCAAAAACAAAAACCGCGTCATGAGAACTGCGCAGTTTAGAAAAAACAGAAACAATAGTTGCTTCGGGTGAAATTTTTTTAAATCCCGATTTTGTTAAAATGTCTTTAGCTTTAGGAAGCTTCACTAGATTAATATAAGCATAATAAAAATGAACTGGAAAAACAAGACCTTGATTACCTTGCTAATCATTCTTCTTTTTGCCACTTGGCTGGGAATCAACCAGGATACTTCAAATAAAATCCTTTCCCCTTTAATTCAAAAGCTTTCCCAATCCCAAGCACCCTCTGAAACAGGGCGAGTTTATGCCAAATATAGCTTTGATTTTCTATCGCAAAGAGAATATCAGGGTAGTAAAATAAAACTGGAAAGAGAAATTGCAAAAGAAGAAAAATACACTTCTTGGATATTTTCCTACCTTTCAGATAGTCAAAAAATAACCGGCCAGGTTAATTTACCGAACAAAACCGGTAAATTACCAGTGATAATCATGCTGAGAGGCTATGCGGACAAAGAAATCTATTTTACCGGTTTAGGCACCAGAAAAGCAGCCGGAGTATTGGCTGAGAATGGATTTATTACCCTAGCCCCTGATTTTTTGGGCTTTGGGGGCTCAGACTCAGAAACCACTGACGTTTTGCTAAATCGCTTTAAACGCCCGATTACTATTTTGAACTTAATTGCCTATTTAAAAAGTCTTAATCAGGTGGATTTGGACAATGTCTTTTTTTGGGCTCACAGTAATGGGGGGCAGATCGCTCTTTCTGTTTTAGAAATTAAAGAATTTAACTACCCCACCACTCTTTGGGCTCCGGTAACCAGGGGCTTTCCGGAATGCATCTTGGATTATATTGACCAGGAAAATACTACCCCGGAAAGTGAAAAAGTTTTGAGCGCAGTGGCTAACTTTGAAACAACTTATGATTCCAAACTCTATTCCACCACTAATTATTATCAAAAAATTAACGCTCCTTTGCAAATTCACCAAGGGGGAGCCGATCCTTGGGTTCCAGTAGAATGGCAACAAGATTTAACCAAAAACTTAAAAGATTTAGGCAAAAAAGTAGACTACTATTACTACCCCAAAGCTGATCACAACCTACAACCTAATTGGGATACGGTGACGGAAAGAGACTTGGATTTTTTTAAAAGCTTTTTAGACTAGTTCTAGTAGTTGGTCAACCAGCTCTTCCCCACCCAATTCTTGCTTGCTTAAGGTGTAGTAGTCGGCGGCATCCATACTTTCTTTGTTTGAGGTGACTCCAATCCCTGCCCACTCCACCATTTCCCGATCATTAGAATCGTTGCCAATCGCCAATACTTCGCTCTGAGCAATTCCTAATTTCTCACAAAGCCTTTCTAAGCCCTTGCCCTTGTTGAGATGAGTAAAATTAATATCATACGCTTCCCCGCTCCACAGGCAATACAAATCTTGATCTCCTGCTTCCTCTTTAACAATTTCAGGGATTATGGGAAGCTCTTTTTTGCAATGTACGGTTACTAAAAACTGCTTCGGTTCAAATCCTAAAATATCAGGATTAGTTTTAGCTTCCTTTCTTAGCCGCTTTCTGATTTTAGAGAGCAATTCCAATTGCTCCTCGGTGAACGGATCAAGCTGAAGAACCTCACCATTAAGCAAGGTAAACAACCCTACTTCAGCCTGCAAAATTACCTTTTCATCCAGCACCGGCTCAAACATTCGGGATAAGTAAAGTAAACTGCGGCCGGAGGAGAAAACAATGTAGTATTTTTCTTTAAGTTTGTTTATTTTTTGGACCAAGCGATCTTCAATCAGCTTGGTTTCCACTACTAACTTACCCTTACTCTCCGTAATCTTACTTCCTTCGGGAACCGTTACTCCATCACAATCAAAACAAAGCAATTTTAAAGGAGCAATTTTCTCTCTGGTTAATTCACTTAAGGGCTTCATCTTTGTTTTCTGTCTTCCTCAGTTTCCGTGCCCCGATCATAATCATCTTCTACCCTAACAGTATTGCCTTTTTCCGGAGTAGAAACTTCAAAAGTCCAGCAGTCGGTAATTGCCCCAAAGCGATGCTTTTGAAAAGGTTTAACTGAATATCCTTTTTTCTCTTCCATTTTTATTTTTTCCACTTTTCCGCCCGAACTCTCTAGCCAAATTTCTGCTTCACCGGAAAAAAGAGTAATTGTTTCTTCTTTTTGTTCGTGAAACTGCAAGCTCCACCGACTTCCGGCCTTGGTAAAAGCAATTTTACCCACCACGGGAGAATTATCTGGAGTAACCAAGAGCTCAAAACCCCAGGGTTTTTCTACTCTTTTTGAATACGGAGAAACAGAAAATTTACTCTTGTCCACCAAGGTCATTGATTTGGTTTAATAACTCGTCTAAATTAACTTCCGGTATGGTTTGCTGGGGTACTAAATTTTCCATTGACCGCTCCATAACCCTCCCCACCCAATCAACCGCCCCCTGGGTTAAATCAACAGTCTGGATAAATCGAGAGGCTAAAAATCCTATTGCCCCCAAAACGATAACTGTCCCAAAAACACTCCCTAAAGAATGTAAAATGCCAGTTAAAAATAGATAGCCCAAGCTTCTTTGTTTAATTAACTTTGTTAGCTTCTGATTTAATTCTTTAGCCTGGTTTTCCAAAGTAGGATTAGTTTCTTCCATTGCTTAAAAATTAGCAGGAACAGGAAAGGAAGTCAACCAAAGAAAAAGTGGCTATTTGACAACTCCCTTTAACATGAGATCCTCCTCACAGCCCAAGACCGTAAGGCCATGAACCGTGCTTAGCTCTGGTTCATGAAT
>CBDUUX010000032.1:0-6851 GCA_965370515.1 uncultured bacterium | reverse complement strand
GGCCACCACCCCCATACAACCCAACCCCTAGAATACATTGAAGGAAAACCGGTGTTCTATTCTTTCGGAAACTTCGTTATTGACCAGCTCTGGTCTGCCGAAACCAGAAAAGGAGCTTTAGTTCAAATCACTCTGACAAAGGATAAAATAATCAAAACAAAAATAATCCCCACCTACATTAACGATCAATATCAAGTGGAATTACTAAACCAATGAAAAAACTACTCTTAGCTAGTATTTTTCTTTGGTACTTAATTTTGCCCATCGATACAGATCTGGGCTGGCATTTGCGCTATGGTCAGCAAATATTCCAAAACCACCAGATTTTTAAAACTAATCAGCTTGGCTTTTTTCTTTCTAATTATCACTGGCAACACGCCTACTCCCTTTATCAACTGCTTACCTTTACTTTTTTTAAGTTTTTTGGTTTTTGGAGCTTAACTTTCGGCAACGCCTTGCTCCTCACCGCTGTTTTTTGGTTAATAACCAAAACATTTCCTAAAAAAAATATTCTTTTTTTAACCCTCTCTTTTATTTACCTTCTTCTCATTAGTCAACCGATAACAAATTTAGGCTGGCGTAGTCAACTTTTTTCTCTTTTAGGAATTTCTTCGCTTTACTTTTCTCTTTTAAAAAAAGAAAAACTTTTTTTCTTTCCTTTAATTTTTTTACTCTGGGCTAATCTTCACGGAGGCTTTGTTTTAGGACTCGCTCTTTTGTTTTTCTTCCTAATTGAAAAAATCTACTTAAAAGAAAAAATAACTCCTTTTCTCTTGCTGGCCCTCGCCTCTGCTTTTGCTACTTTAATTAATCCTTTTGGCCTTAATCTTTACCAGGAAATTTATCGCCACACCTGGTATCCCCTCAACCAGCTAATTGCTGAGTGGGTCTCGCCAAAAAAAACAAGTATTTTGCTAATTATTCTTAGTGTCTCAACCATTCTCCTTGGCCTTTTTAGTCAGAAAAAGATAAAGAACTTTTTTAAAAAGAAAAATTCGCTTTTCCTTTTCTTAAGCTGGTTATTTTTCTTAATTCTGGCCCTCAAGGCCCGGCGCAATTTAGCTGTTTTTGGCCTGGCTTCTGTTTATTTAACTAACCACCTGTTTCAATTTAAAGCAAAAAAAATCCGGATCAGCAAAATAATAATCTTCCTTATTTTCTCCACCTCCTTAACTTGGCGACTAACCAAACTTCCTCTGACTAAAATCAGCTGGACAACTATTTGTGAAAACAGTAAATGGAGTTTGCCTTGCCAAGCTACCCAATACTTAAAAAATAATCCTCATCTTTGCCAAAATATTTTTAATACTTATGAGTGGGGCGGATACTTAACCTGGCACCTACCCACCCACAAAACCTTTGTCGATGGCCGAATGCCAACCTGGCCGACTACCAGTCGGCAGTCGGCTTTGCCCACCTCCAACCAATCGGCTTTGCCCACCTCCAACAACAAAAGTCCTTACACTATTTATTTAGAGATTCTCCAATCTCAACCCGGTTTTGAACAAAAGCTAGAAGCATATAAAGCCGATTGCTTATTAATTGGTAAAGGAACTTTTTTAGACTTAGAACTCAAAAATAATCCCAGCCCCGTTTGGGAGAGAATTTATGAAGATGAAATAGCCGCTCTTTATACTCTCAAAAAACAGCTTTAAATAGTTTTTTCCTGGTCTTTTTCAAGTTTAATCTCTTTGTTCCAAATAGCACTCCCCACATAAGCAATGTCTGCTCCCGCTTCTTCTATTTCTAAGATATTGCCTTCGTTAATTCCCCCATCCACCCCAATCGCAAAATCAGCTCTCAATGCTTCTCTCATTTCTCTTAATCTCTTTATTTTAATCAAACAACTTTTCTCAAACCTTTGCCCTGCCTTACCGGCCTTTTTTCCGCTAAAAAGCAAAACTACACTGCAGCCATACAAAGCCTCTTGCTCAAGCCTTTCTAAGAGAGTAGGCAAATCAAGAGCCAGCCCTCCACTCATTCCTTCCGACTCCACCCGATCAAGAAAATCAAACTGATCTCCCATCTTCTCAATTTGGCCAATTACTCTTTGGGCCATTGCTAAATTACATCTTTCCACCCAGGAAAAAGGATTATCAACCATTAAATGAATGTCCCAAAAAAACTCATTTTCTTGGTATTGGTCTAACCACTCTAAGGGAAAAGTTTTCCCCGGAGCAAAAAAACCATCAACAACATCAATCTGGACCCACTCCGTTTTTCCTTTTAGAAAACTGATCCTCTTTTCCAACTCTTGAGATTGATTAGTTAAAATTGTCGGAATAATTTTCATTTGTCAATCTCTATGGCCATCTCCAGCAACCGACAAGAATAGCCATATTCATTATCATACCAGGCTCCCAAATGAAGCATGTCTTCCGAAACTACCTGAGTTAAAGGAAGATCAACAATGGCAGAAGCAGAATTGCCCAAAATATCAGAAGACACCAAGGGCTCATAAGAAACCTTCACAATTCCTGCCAAAGAATCACCAGCGCTCTCAATCATCAGCTGGTTAACCTGATCCACCGTTACTTTTTTCTTGAGCTTAAAAACAAGCTCTGAATAAGAACCACAAATTACCGGCACCCGAACAGCGGAGGCCGCAAACCGACCCGCAACTTCCGGATAAGCTGCCGTTACCGCTTTGGCTGCCCCCGTTCCCGTGGGCACAATATTTTGGGCCGCGGCCCGAGCCCGGCGTAAATCGGAGTGCGAACCATCAACAATATTTTGCCCGGAAGTATAACCATGAATGGTAATCATCACACACTCCTCAAAACCAATTTCTTTGTCAATCAACTTAATTAAAGGAGCGACACAATTAGTAGTGCAGGAGCCATTGCTGATTAAACTCTCGCCCTTGTATTGATCAGCATTCACTCCCAGCAAGTAAACCGGAATATCATCCCCCTTGGGAGGTGAGGAAATAATTACTTTTTTCGCTCCCCCCTTAAAATGATCCTCAGCTTTTTTGTCTCGAAAGACTCCCGTACACTCCAAGACAATATCAGTTTTATATTTCTTCCACCTGATTTTTCTCGGATCGCGCTGAGCAAGAAGAGGAAACTCCCGATTCCTAACCTTAATTCTCCCAATTTCCTCTCCGCCTTTAGGATCAAGCACTTCAATTCGACCCGGAAAACGGCCATAAACAGTATCGTATTTTAAAAGATAAGCCCAACCTGCTGTATCCATTGAGCCGGAAGTATTAATTGCCACCAAATCAATCTTTTCGGAATAGCGCTCCCACCAAGCCCGAAAAGCAACCCGACCAATCCGCCCAAATCCGTTAATTCCTACCTTTACCTTGCTCATAATATCAGCTTACAACCTACCCCCATTCTTGTCAATTGAGGTATAATAAAAAAATGAAAATTCCCCTTCTGGGTTTTGGCACCTGGCAACTTTCTCCAAAAGACTGTCAAACAGCAGTAGGAACTGCTCTCAGAGTAGGCTACCGCCACCTGGACTGCGCCCCGGTTTACGGCAACCAAAAGGCAGTGACCCAGGCAATTAAAAATAGTGGGGTTAAAAGAGAAGAGTTGTTTATTACTTCCAAGGCCTGGAGATTGTTTTTACGCAAAGAAGATCTCCCCCGGGTTTTAAAAGAAACTCTTCGCGAACTAAACACCACTTATTTAGATCTTTATCTGATTCACTGGCCTAACCGCCGAATTCCGATAAAAGAAACCTTAACCACCATGCAAAAACTAAAAAACCAAGGCTTAATTAAAAACGTCGGAGTTTCCAACTTCACCATTAACCACTTAAAAGAAGCTTTAAAAACAAAGATTGAAATAACCAACAACCAAGTAGAATTTCACCCCAGCTTTAACCAAAAAGAATTAAAAGAATTTTGTGACAAAAACAAAATTACTTTA
This sequence comes from uncultured bacterium, assembly GCA_965370515.1. Classification (GTDB taxonomy): domain Bacteria; phylum Patescibacteriota; class Microgenomatia; order UBA12405; family BS750m-G30; genus BS750m-G30. The sequence continues at coordinate 2,967 of CBDUUX010000032.1, read as the reverse complement.
ACCGCCTATTCTCCCTTAGGCCAAGGTAGAGATTTAAGGCTTCCCATTATTCAAAAAATAGCCCAAAAACATAGCTGTCCCGAATCTCAAGTAATTCTCAATTGGCTCAGGGCCAAAAATATTATTGCCATCCCCAGATCAAGCAGGGAAAAACATATTACTGACAACTTTACAAGCTTAAAATGGGAATTAAAAAAAGAAGAAGTGAAAGACATTGATTCCTTGAAAATAGACAAACGCCTGCTTAACCCTTTTTTCACTGAGTTTGACTATTAGCCCCTTTAACCGCCCTAATTCCCGGTAAAGTTCCTTCTTTTAAAAACTCAAGCATTGCCCCACCCCCGACAGAAACAAAATTAAAACAAGACCAAAGTTTAAACCAACTAACTACCCGGTGAGTATCTCCCCCACCCGCAATTTTAAAAGCCTGGCTCTCAGAAATAGCTAAGGCTATTTCCTCCGTTCCCCTTCTGTTTTCTTTCTCTTCATAAACCCCCAAAGGCCCAGCCCAAACAATAGTTTTGGCCTTTTTAATCTCTTTTTTAAATATCTTAATTGCCTTTTCATCTAAATCTTTGCCCGTTTTATTTAGTTTTCCAAACACGAGCCTTTTTTTCTGGCTTTCTGCTTTTAGCTTTAAGTTTTGAACTAACTTTGGAAGCTTGCCCCCCACCAATAATTGATCAGCCCAAGAAGATAAAAAATCCAAATAATCAAGCTTACCCTTCTTACTCCCTCCTAGGACAAAAACCAAGGGTCGGGGAGCATGCTTTCTTAACCAGCTTAAAGTTTTGATTTCTCCTTCCATTCTTAACCCTAAAAAAGAAGGAAGCACTTTGGGCAAGCCGGTAATCGAAGCGTGGTTACGGTGCGAATTGGCAAAAGCATCATTAACATAAACCTCTCCCAAGGCACCTAGTTTTTTCACAAAATCTTTCCCGTTATTTCTTTCTCCCGGATCAAAACGCAAACTTTCCAGCAAAACCAGATTCCCTTTTTTTCCAATCTCTTTGTCTTGAAAAGAAACAAAAGAACAAGCTCCCAACCTCTTTTTAAACCAATCGGCCACTGGTTTTAAACTAAGATTCTTGGTAGCTTTCCCATCCGGCCTTCCCAAGTGAGCGAGGATAATAATCTGCCCTACTTTTTTTTCCTGTAAAAAACGAACAGAAGGGAGGGCACAACCCAAACGATAATCCTCATCTACTACCCAGTCCTTTCCTTTTTTCACCAAATCCACATCCGCATCAATTCTTAGTAATACTCTTTTTTTGGCAAAATCAAAATTATTATCTGAAAGATACATTATTATTTAATGCTCTTTTCAATCTCTAATATCTTGTTTATTCTTCTTACCTTTCTCTCTTCTTTCTCAAACTCTGTTTGGGCAAAAGCCTCCACTATTTTTTTAGCTTTTTTAATAGACAAAAAGTCGGCAGGAAGGGCCAATATATTAATGTCATCATCAGCCCGAGCCGCTTTAATTTGCGCTGCTCCTAATCCCAGCCCGCAGCGAATCCCGGGATATTTATTAGCCACAATATCTACTCCTACCCCTGAACCACAAACAACAATTCCTACTGCCTCACCCTCATGCTCCGAAACTTTTTTAGCAACCTTGCTTGCCCAATCGGGATAATCATCCTCTTCATCCAGTTGCTTGTTTCCCAAATCTTCAAAAGGAAAGTTCCAAACCCTAAGCCAATGGGCTACTCTTTCTTTTAAATGAAACCCCCGATGATCAGCGCCTAAATAAACCATTTTACTTTTTAAAAGCCAAGGCTAACTCCATTAACTCTTTTTCGGGATCTTTTGCCTTAACCACATCTGAACTAACCAAAACTCCAGCCGCTCCCAATTCCAGCGCTTTTTGCACATCAGCCCCCTTATGTATTCCTGCGCCAACAATCACTTTTTGATCAGGCAGCAGTCCAACTATGTTTTTAATCATTGCCGGTTTGCTTTCCACTACCGAAATTTTCCCCCCAATTAATTCTTTTGACTCATAAGCAACGTAGTCCGGCTGAGGATCAAACCTTCCCACCCAGGCTTTGGCCTGCCCTTTACTGCCAAAGCAAACCATGGTTTTAAAACCCTTAGTATCAATTCCCGCTTCTTTTTCCCAATGCTTAACCCACTTTTTTCGTTTTAAATAGGCCAAAGTTTGGCGAATCTGATTAGGAGTTAATTTATGCTCTGAATGATTGAGTAAAGTTCCATTTGCTCCCAAAGCAATTGCTTGCAAGGGAGATAACCAACCAGTGTGCTTGCCTTCAAAGTAAAAATCCAAGTGTTGAAGCCAAACCTCTCCGGAATAAACCTCTTTAATTCGAACCAAATCAAAAGCAGAAACGACGGGAATAATTTTCACCCCGGTTTTGGAAGCAACCTTTTCACAAACCCCAGCCAATTTTACCGCTCCCTCGCCAAAACTTTCTTTGTATGTCTTCAAGTTAATCCAAAGCATGATTTCATTTTACCACGAGTAAAAAATAATTGAATTAAATTTTGCTAAAATAATCCATGACTCAACCACTTTTTTCCGTAGTTATCCCCGCTTATAACGAAGAAAAAACTATTGCTGCTTGCCTAAAATCAATCATCAGCCAGAATTTTCCCCAAAAGAATTACGAGGTAATTGTAGTTAACAACAACTCCACCGACAAAACCAAAGAAATTGCGAAAGAATTCCCGGTGAGAGTAATTAATGAACCTAAAAGAGGCTATGTCTGGGCCATTGCCAGAGGAGCCAGAGAAGCCAAGGGAGAAATAATTGTCTACACTGACGCGGACACTAAGGTAGGCAAAAACTGGCTCAGACAATACGCTCAAGCTTTTACCAATCCTAAAGTTTTAATTGCCGGCGGAGGGGCTATTTTTAAACCAAAGTTTCTACTTATTAAAATCATTGAACCTTTTATTAACTTAACCGGTAGAATTTTTAAAATCTACAACGGCTTTAACTTT
>CBDUUX010000031.1:0-7137 GCA_965370515.1 uncultured bacterium | reverse complement strand
GGACTGCGGATTTCTACGGAAATCTTCTGGTTTACTAGTCGGGAAATATAGAGAGTGAATTTTTATAGAATAGGGATGGAGGGAGACGGTTGGGCCTTATCTTCTTTGGATGCGCTGGCTGCTGATTCGCTAGCGGCTTATTTAATGGGTTTTGATATTAATGACATTGGCTATCTAAAGTTACTAAAAGAAAAAGATTTTGGCTTTTTATATCCTAAAGACAAAATCAAAATTCTTGGAGAAAAGCCAAAAAAACTACTCACTCCCTTTAAGCCTCACAAAAATTTTGAAAAACAACGACGCTGGCAATAGGATTGACGATTAGCTTGACAAAAAACTTGACAAATATGATAAGCACTATCCTTTTTTGCGCAGTATTTCTCTGATAATAATTTGTAAATCCTTACTAAAAACAGCCCTAGTTGGTTTTTTGAGATGCCATTTTATATTTTTTAAAAGAATCAGGGGAAAAGTGTCCAGTTTTTTGGCAACTAACGGAGGGAAAATTCCCACTGCCTTGGAAGCAACATCAGTAAAAATATTTTCCCAAACGATTTTTTCGTTTTTCCAGATAATCCAAATATCAACCACATCTTTCGGTTCTTCCCGGCCAATTATTGAAGAAACCTTGTTAGATAAGATGTTAGTTGGATTATCAATTCTTGAAAAAATTTCACTCTTTTTAAATTTTCCAATGTGTGAGGCAACATCATTGACTAAATCAATTTTTAAAATCTCATTAACCTGAAAAGAATAAAAACTGCTACTGCGGCTAATAATATTAAGGGTAAACTTTTTTCGAAGAGCGGTAATTATTGCTTCACTGAATTTTTGAAATTGAAGATTTTGGTTGACAAAGAAATCTAAATCATCAGAATAACGGTGATTGAAATAACATCGAGTTAAAGCCGTTCCGCCAGTGAGATAAAACTTTGTTCCTAGCCCATCAATAACTTTTAAAACTTTGTCCTGAAGAGGATAAAGTTTATTTTTGTAATAGGTATTCATATCCCTCTACAATGGCCTTGTTAAATATTTTTGGTTTGATTTTAGCCCAATTTTTTTTAGCAAAATTAAGGTCAATTATGTCTAGGGCTTGGTAGTAATTTAAATTCTCTAGCGCGCGCGCGGTAGCCCATTCTCGGGTAAACCAGCCCTTTTGCTTTTTCCCCTCCAGTATTTGTTTAAATTCTTTGGGAGAAAGATTGTAGTCCCAAACTAGCTGATTGAATTGTCCCTTTTGCTTCATTGAATTAGTATAGCATAGCTAGTACTTAGTGTTGATTATTTCTTTTTTAGCTTTTTATGATAGATAATGGGCATGACAATTGCTCAAGGCACTCCTCAAGATATAGCAAAAATAAAGCATTCATACACTGGTCAGTATTTAGCTAAATATTTAGACTTAAAAGGAAATTAGAGATAATGAAAAATCTGACAATTAAATTGACATAAAACTTTACAATTATAGATATAAATTTAGTATTTTTAGGAAATGTTTGACAAATCCAGGCACAAGCTAGGTTTTAAGGGTTACAATAACCATTACAATTAGCTTGACAAATATATCCTTGGTGTTATAATGGAATTATGTATAAACCTGATTATTCTCTGACCTCCATTGTTTTAAATAACTTAAACTCAATTGAGCGTTACTATGGCCAGCTAGAGTCCTTGCAAATTCCCAAAGAGCTAGAGCTTAAGCTTGAGCGGAATAACTTACTAGAGTCTACCTATGTCTCCAACAGTATCGAAGGCAATCCCCTCTCCCCCCATGAAGTAACCAATCTTCTACTGAATGATCGAGTTCCTACTAACCGGGATGAAAAAGAAGTATATAACTTCTTTGACATCCTAAAGAGTCTGGAAAGAGAAACAGAAAAGCCCTTTTCTTTTAAGCTGGTTTTAGACTTTCACCAAAGACTCTTAAGCGGAGTCCATGAGGATGCCGGATCTTTAAGAAATGAAAAAGTAGCCGTTGGTCGGCACGTTAAAGAGAAGGGCAAACCGAAATTTATTGTTAAACACACTCCTCCGGTTCATCAAAAGGAAGAAATAGAAAAGGCCCTGAAAGAATTACTCTCTTGGCAGAAAGCGGAAAAAACCCTTCCTGCCCCTTTAAAGGCGGGCATTTTTCACCATCACTTTGTTTACCTCCACCCTTTTGAGGATGGCAATGGCCGGGTTTGCCGATTACTAACAACTTTAATCTTTTTAAAAAATAATTATTCAATTAATAAATACTTTATTTTGGATGATTATTATGACATTGACCGCAATCTTTACTCCGACAAGCTTCACAGCGCGGACAGAGGAGATAAATCAGAGTGGTTAGAATACTTTACGGAGGGCGTAATGTATTCCCTTCAGTCAGCTTTGGCGAGAATTAAAGAAAGTTATGACACGCTGAGGGTAGAAAATCGCCCTACTCCGAAGGAAATAGAAGTAGTGGAAGTGATTAAAAAAAAGCAGGAAGTTACTGCTCCTCAAGTAGCAGAAATTTTAAAAGTCTCCCGCCAGCAAGCTCACAATCTTCTTTCCGGATTGATTAAAAAAGGCTTAATTGATAAAAAAGGAAAAACCAAATCCAGCTATTATTTTTTAAGATAGCAAATTTTCTCCGAGAAAAACTAGTGTGGTATAATTTTCAATGGTTGAATGTTTGGAGTTGTCCGGAATTAATTCTTCCTCTCGCAGAGGTAAAGAGTCGAAAGGCAGAACGGCCGAACATCAAAGGCGGAGGAGGCACCCTAATAAACCGCGACCCCCCGAAAGAAGGAAGCCCAGAAGAAAAAGAAAGTAATTGTTTTGTTTTTGCCTTCTTGTTAGAATGGTTTTATGACAAATAGCTCTATTGATAGCAAGCTAAAACTAATTACCCGCAATTGTGAAGAGGTTTTGGTGAAAAAGGAGCTGGAGTCTTTAATTTCTTCTGAAACTAAGTTAAAACACTACATTGGGTTTGAGATTTCGGGCAAGGTTCATTTGGGCACGGGCTTGATGTCTATGGGCAAAATTGCCGACTTTTTAAAAGCAGGAGTGGAGTGCACTATTTTCCTGGCTGATTTTCACTCTTACCTTAACAACAAACTAGGTGGTGATTGGAAAAATATCAGAAAAGCAACGGATGGTTATTTTAAAAATGGCCTGATTGCTTCGTTGAGGTGTTTTGGAGTTGATGAGAAACAAGTAAAGTTTGTTACCGGCAAAGAACTTTACGAAAATAACCTCGTTCACTGGGAAACTTTTATGGAAGTGGGCCAGCACGTTACTCTTTCTCGAAACCTGCGCTCCATTTCCATTATGGGCAAGAAACAAGGAAAAGATGTGAACATGGCCACTCTTTTTTACCCGCCACTTCAGATAGCGGATATTTTTACTTTAAGAGTTAATTTAGCTCATGCCGGGATTGATCAGCGCAAGGCCCATGTGGTTGCTCGAATGGTTGCCAAAAAACTAACCATTAATCCTTTAAAAAACAACAAAGGAAAAGTAATTGCCCCAATTGCGATTCACCAAAATACAATTGCGGGCTTGGACGGCCCTGGGAAAACTGATCTTACCCAAGACAAAGACGAATTGGCCATTGATTTAAAAATGAGCAAATCCAAGCCAGACTCAGCAATATTTGTTCATGACTCGCCAGAAGAAATTGAAGATAAAATTAAAAAAGCCTACTGCCCGCCAAAGGAGATCGAATTTAACCCGATTATTAACTGGGTTAAATATTTGGTTTTTTGGGGTGAGCCGAAAGGCGAGTTTAAAGTTCAAAGATCAGCTAAATTTGGCGGAAACAAGCTGTATCAATGTATCGATACATTGATAGATGATTACCAGGAGGGCGGCTTGCACCCCCAAGACCTTAAAAATGCCGTAACTGATTGGTTAATTGCCAAACTAGCTCCGGTAAGAGAACATTTTGCCAAACCAGAAATAAGAAAATCTTTGGAATTCTTAGAGAAAATAATGTAATGAAATTTAACTTGGGGAAAATAAATTCTCCGGAAATTAAAAAAGAAATAAGCAGCCATTTAACAGCAAGTTTAATTCTTTTTGTTTTCGTGGAATTACTTTGGTTAATTTTCGGAAGCTTTTCGGTCCCTAGAGCCATTGCTCTTGTTTTCGGCTTAATTCTGGGTACTTTTCTCCTTGATCTTGATCACTTAGTCTACTGGTTTTTTCTAAAACCAGACCTTGCTGAATCTCAACAAGCAAAGACCTACTGGAAGAATAAAGATTTCAAGAACTTACTTTCTTTATTAGGAGAAAATCATAAAACTCATACATCCTTAGTTTTTCACCACTTTCTTTTTCAAGCTTTGTTATTGGTGCTTACCCTTTTTGTTTTAACTTCTACCAGTAGTGTTTTTGGTAAGGCCTTGGTTTTGGCAATTAGTGTGCACCTACTGGTTGATATTTATACTGACCTTAAAAAAGATCCTCTTCATTTAAAAACCTGGTTATTTGCCCGCTCTCCTTTTGAAAATATTACTCTCCCCTCTTCTTGGCTTTGGGGCTATTTCTGGTTTTACTTATTAACTTTGGGAGGAATGACCTATGCCCTTGTCCGTTAATTGGCAGTTTTTATCTCCTGACCAGCGGGCCTTAATTAAGGATGGCCTTTTTTTGCTTGAGGAAGTAGAGGCCAGAGGCTTAAGCCCTATTTCTGATTATTCCTTTTTAGTCGCTCCTTTTGCCAAAGCTTATGAAGGATTTTTAAAAGATTTTTTTCTAACCCTGGAGATAATTTCCAAAAAAGACTATAGCTCTGATTATTTTCGGGTGGGCAAGGTTTTAAACCCCAATCTTTCCCATCGAAAGTTTTCAGTCTATTCAAGGTTAGAAAGATTAAAAAAAGAAGGAGGAGGATTAGCTAAAAAGCTTTGGCAAGCCTGGAAAAATGGGCGCAATGAAATTTTTCATTATTTTCCTCATAATCTTAAAAAACTTACTCTTTTTGGGGCCAGAGAAACAGTAGAAATGATTTTAGAAGCAATTAACCAGGCTAGTTTAATGATTGACAAAAACAGAAAAGGGGTTGATAATTGGCGGTGACAATTAAGATAGTGGTTAAGGACTGTATTGGCTGCGGTTCTTGCGCCGCTTTAATGAGTGATTATTTTGAACTTGACTTTAAAGCAGGCAAGGTTAAAATAATTAAACAGCCCAGAAAAAAGAGTGAAGTTAAAAAAGCAATTGAAATTTGCCCAACACAGGCAATTGTTAAGGAGGAAAAATGAGTAAGAAAAAAAATGACCGGGGGGTTTTGGCTATTGGATTAGTTTTAGCGATTGCGGTGGCTGCTTTTTTAGGCGGCCGAATTTCGGTTAAGCTGTTGGGTGATAAATCGGGAGAAGAATTAGTTGAAGGTGAAGTTACTACTTTTGCTCCAGCCAAAGAAGTAACGCCCAGTGTTAAGTTTTTTGTGATGAGCTTTTGTCCTTTTGGCAATCAGGCGGAAGCGATTCTTAAGCCCGTGGCCGAGCTTTTAGGGGACAAAGTTGACTGGCAGCCGGTTTATATTGTTTCTGATGCTAAAAAAAGCTGTGAACTTGGTTGCGGCCAACAGGTTTATGATGAGACTAATTGTCAGAATTTAGTAGACGCGGGCAGAGTACCGGATATGGAAACATGCAGAGGATATTTTCCTTATGATAGCAAAGAAGTTTGCCTGCAAAAAGAGTGCGCTGCTCTTAAAGAGGGTGAATTTGCCTCTCTTCATGGACAGCAAGAGTTAAACCAAAATGTCAGGGAGCTTTGTGTTTGGAACCAGGGTGACCAGGGCAAGTGGTGGGATTTTGTAGAAAAAGTAAACGAGAATTGTACTTATGAAAATGCTGATAGTTGTTGGGAAGAGCAGGCAGTGATTAGTGGCTTGGACGCAGCCAAGATTAAAGAGTGTGAGGCTGAGCAAGCTGGTGAACTTTTAGCCAAAGAGTTGGAGATTACCAATAAGTACGGTGTGGGCAGCTCTCCAACTTTCATTTTTAACGATGAATATTTTCCTCCAGAGGGAGCTTATCCTAAAAAAGAAGGGGAGGTAGTTAATCTTAAAATTGGCAAAGATGTTTTTACTCCCGATCAATACCGTTCACCCGAAGTTCTCAAAAGCGCTGTTTGCGCCGGTTTTGAAAAACCTCCCAGCGAGTGCAAAGAAAAACTGGAGGATGTAAGTATTGGCAGCGCTGGTGGTTGTTAATGATTAGGCTAAATGCCAAGCAACTAAGAGTTTCCTTGAGGCCAGAAAATCCTGAAACGATTTACACCAATCCCTTGGTTTTTGTGCTAGACAATATTATTGACACCTACAATATCGGTTCTTTTTTCCGTTTAGCTGATGCGCTGGGAGTAAGTAAAATTTATTTAACCGGAAAAACAGTTGCCCCTCCTAACCTAAAAATTCACCGTGCCTCAGTCGGTCTTTGGCGCTGGGTCCCTTGGGAGCACCACCGCTCCCCTGCCCTGGTGATTAAAAAACTGAAAAAAGAAAAATACCAAATTATTGCCGTTGAGCAAAGCAAGAAGAGTGTTTCGTACCGAGAAATAAAACCGAAGTTTCCTGTGGCTTTGGTATTGGGTCATGAGACTCAAGGAGTCTCTAAGGAAATATTAGACCAAGCAGATGCAATTGCCGAAATTCCTCTTTTCGGGGTAAACAAATCGCTTAATGTTTTGGTGGCAGGCTCAGTGGCAGCTTACCAACTATCTTCTTTTTGGTAAGTTTGGCTTCTTTTTTAAGTTCCCCTAATTTCCACATGAAAAGTTTTCCTCGACTTTTAATTGTTCCCCTGTCCTGATCCTTAATAAAATACCGGGCTTTTTCCAGAGTATCGCGAGGAATGGTTTTGGCTAACTTTATATACAAAGATTTATTTTTCCAGTCTTTAAGCTCATCGGCAAGCATTAAACCATAAGCTTGAAACTCTTTACTGATATAGCGCTTTCTTTTGTCTAGATCCAGATCAAGAAGCAGATCGCTAATTTTTTTTAAGCCCATGGTGGAAATTAGTTACGATTATTAGTCCTAAGGCCGCTAATAAAAATATTGTTGTCCAGTTCCAGTTTAGTGATTGAAAAAGGGCGGCAGCGCCCAGGGCGATCAGTACTCCTGAGCGAATAGCAATGTTGCGAATAACA
>CBDUUX010000030.1:0-7772 GCA_965370515.1 uncultured bacterium | reverse complement strand
TCCCTTTATCGGAGAGCAGGATTTAGAAGTAAGACTTAATAGGGCTGAGCGATTTTTGAAAAAAGGTTATCGAGTGCGCCTGGTGGTTAGATTTATGGGTCGGCAAATTACCCAAAAGTCATACGGATATGATTTAATTAACAAAATTGCCGAAAGCATCTCTGAACTTGGAAAATTAGAAGAAAAGCCAAGATTAAGAGGAAAAAGATTAATCGTCTTTTTCAAACCAATCAAAAGCAATGAGCAAACAGAAAAAGAAAATAAAGACGTCAGTCGCAAACCGGTTTCGAGTAACTAAAACCGGCAAAGTAATGCGGCTTTCTTCTTTTACTGGTCATCTTAAAAGAAAAAAAAGTAAGAAGCAGTTGCGCCGGCTTAAAAACCCAAAAGTTGTTACGGGAGCAACTGCTCGAAAAGTTAAGAAGCTCTTAGGATATAGTTAAAAAGAGCAAAAACAAATAATATACAAATTTAATTTTGACAAAATAAAATGAGAGTTAAAACAGGAACTGTCCGCAGAAAAAGACATAAAAAAATCTTAAAACTGGCCAAAGGCTATAGAATGACCAGAAGCCGGCTTTTTAAAGTTGCTCACGAAGCAGTTTTGCACGCTGGTGAATATGCCTATATGGGCAGAAAGAGAAGAAAGAGGGATTTAAAAAAGCTTTGGATTGTCAGAATTAATGCCGCCGTTAGGGAACAAGGCTTAACTTATTCTCAGTTTGCGCAAAAATTAAAACTCGCCAAAATTAATCTAAACCATAAAATACTTGCTCATTTAGCCGTTGCTGATCCTGAAGTTTTTAAACAAATAGTTGATAAGGCAAAAAAGGATGACAAAACTAAACCAACTTCTAAACAGTTGGCAAATAAAAATTAACAAAACCCAAAACAAAAAAGAATTGGAAAAAATTCGGATTGAGGTTTTGGGCCGCAAGGGGTTTGTTAATCAACTGCTTGCTAAAATCACCCAACAGCTGCCAAACAGGAAAAAAGAATTTGGGCAACAAGTAAACAAGATTAAAAAAGAACTAGTTGCGGCTATTAAAAAGCAGGAAAGCAAATTACGGCAAAAATCAAAAAACCAAAGCCAAGAATTTGACCCCACTATTCCCACTAAAAAACCACCTTTGGCAAAGGAACATCCTATTACCCAAACGATTGAAGAAATTTCCGATATTTTTGAAAAAATCGGTTTTATTAGAGTCAGGTACCCAGAAATTACCACCGACTGGTACTGTTTTGGCGGAGTTAATGTTCCCCCCGATCACCCTTCTCGAGACGACCAGGAAACTTTCTTTGTAGAAAACGGTTTAGTTTTAAGCACCCACACTACCTCGGGAATCTTGCAAGAGATTGAGCGGGTAAAAAAACCGCCGATTAGAATGCTGCATATTGCCAAATGTTACCGCCGCCAAGTTGATGTTGCCCATACCCCCATGTTTCACCAGTTTGAAGGCTGGTTAGTTGACAAAAATGTTAATGTTGCTCATTTAAAGTGGACACTTGATTATTTTGCCCGCGAATTTTTTGGAGTTAAAAGAGTAACTCGCTTGCGACCTCATCATTTCCGTTACACCGAGCCTTCTTTTGAAGTTGATATTACCTGTGGAGCCTGTTTGGGTAAGGGTTGTCGTTTTTGTAAAGAAGGCTGGGTTGAACTAGGCGGATCAGGAATGGCTCATCCTAATGTTTTAAAAAATGCCGGACTGGATCCCAAAAAATATTCTGCCCTGGCCTTTGGCTGGGGAGTAGAAAGGGTTTTTGCAATTCGCACCGGCGTTGCTGATATTCGACCACTTTTTAGAAATAATTTAAATTTTTTAAATCAGTTTTAACCCATGAATATAATTTTCCCCTTTTCCTGGATTAAAGAACACCTGGAAACAAACACCGATATTCAAACAATAGCAAAACTTGTTACTGCTATCGGCCCAACGGTAGAAGAAATTAAAAAAGAAAATGACGATTATCTTTTAAATATTGAGGTAACCATCAATCGACCCGACTGCTTGTCCATCCTGGGCATTGCCCGAGAAATGTATGTAGCCTTAAAACAAAATGGTTATCAGGCTAAGCTAAAAAACGACTATTTAACTACTTGGGTTAAAATTCCCGCCTCACCCAAAAAGATTCCTTTGAATTTTGAAGTTAACTCCAAACTAACTCCTCGCTTTACCGCCATCCTTTTAAAAAATGTTCGGGTTAAGCCTGCCCCCAAAATTATCCAAGAAAGACTAGCTAAATCAGGAGTTAGATCTCTTAATAATGTAATTGATATTACTAACTATTTAATGCTTGAACTGGGTCAGCCCAATCATGCTTTCGATTTTGACAAAATTACCGGACCTAAATTTATTGTCCGCCCAGCTAAAAAAGGGGAAGAAGTAACCACTCTAGATCAGCAGGTGCGAAAACTTGACCAGGGAGACAATATTATCCAGGACAGCAGCGGGAAAATTATTGATCTTTGTGGAATTATGGGAGGCAGTTTAAGTGAAATTGATCATAACACTAAAAATGTTCTTTGGCTGGTCGCTAATGATTATTTTGCTCAAGTTCGGAAAACCTGCATGAGAATGGGAATTCAAACCGAAGCTTCAGCCCGGTTAACCAAGGAGTTAAACCCGGAACTAACCTATCCTGTCCTTTTGAGAGGAGTTGAGCTAATGATCAAACATGCCGACAGCCAAGTTAACAGCGAAATTATTGACCTTTATCCCAAAAAACAAAAAATTCCCGCCATAACAGTTAACAATGAATTTATTGCTCAAAAAATCGGCCAAACTGTTTCGAACCAAATTGTTGATGAAGTTCTTCAGAATCTTGGGTTTAAAGTCGAGAGAAAAGGGAAAAATATTAAAGTCAAGCCACCAATCTGGCGGATTAATGACATCTCCTTGCCAGAAGATATTGTTGAAGAAGTGGCTCGAGTCAATGGCTATGACAAAATAGTCAATCAACCCTTAACTTTCCCTCTACCTCCCAAGCCAAAACAATTTGTTAAAAGCTTTAAGGCAGAAAAGAAAATTCGCTCCTTATTAACTAGCTGGGGCTTCCAAGAAACTATCTCTTATTCAATGTTAAGCAAAGCTGATTTAATCAATCTTGGGCTTAACCCCAAAAAAGTAATTAAAATTATCAACCCCTTGACCCAAGAATGGGTTTATATGCAACCCTCCTTAATAACTAACTTGCTTAAAAATGTTCGGGAAAACCAGACAAGAACAACTATCATTAATTTTTTTGAAATTGGCGGAGTGTTTAATAAAAAAGGAGAGGAAACAAGAAAACTAATTATCGGCAGTAACGATAATGACTGGGAAAAATTAAAAGGGGTGGTGGAGCAACTTTTAACGGCTTCAAAAGTTAAAAAAGTTACCTTCGCACCTCAGCTACATCCAATTTTAGAAAGAAATTCTTCTACTAAAATTTTAGCTTTTAAAGAAACAGTTGGCTATTTGGGAAAAGTCAAAGCCCAAATTTTAGATAAATTCGAAATAAACTCGAAAGTAGTTTTAGTGGAAATTAATTTAGACAAACTAATAAAGAAAATTATTGAAACCCCTTCTCGGTTTAAACCCTTAGCCAAACACACTCCTATTATTGAAGATCTTTCTTTGCAAATTCCGCCCAAGGTTAACTACCAAAAAGTTTATGAGCTAATTAGTTCACTCCCTAATATCGAAAAAGTCGAGTTTATTGACCATTATCGAAACCGTTTTGCTTTTAGAGTTTTTTATCAACTACCAAATAGCCAAATCAGCGCCACCGAAGCCCAAAATATTCGCCAAAAACTCCTGGCCAAGCTAGACAAAAAACTAGCCGTCAAGCTTCAGAAAGTGGGGCTCGTCTAGCTCTCTCTGTGTGGCGACGTCTGATTTCCCCATCTTGGCAAGATTTTGTTAATCTCTCCTCTTTTAAAAAAGTAGACATGGCTCGTGGCTCTACTACTTCAAGGCCTCTTCCCGCCTGACTCATAACCTCTCTTGCCTGACCTTTAAATCCTATCCTGGAATCATCTATTAAAACTACTATCCGCGGTGAAAAACCATGCTCTTCTTTAAATTTAGCTCTAAGTCTAGCTGCCTCAGTACCACCATAGCCTTCTAGCAAAACAAGATCCGCATCCGAAAATTCACTGACTAACTCCACGCCTCTTTCGTTAAGCTTGCTAAGATTCTTTCTAAACAGACCTACCGCTACCCCCGGATCCCTGGTTTTTAAACAAACCCTTAAGCCTCTTGTCTCTTTCATTTCTACAATTCTATCCAAAAAGACTAATATTTTCAAATCTTAGATAAAAAAACTCGGGGTTAAACTTCAAAAAGCAACGCCTAATTAGATCGCTATCTACGGCGCGAGGGTGGGAGTTAAGGTTGGGGCTGGGGTGAGAGTTGGGCTCAGAGTGGGAGTCGCTTGAATCGTTGGACTGGGAGTAGGGGAGGGTTGCCAATCCCAAACTAAGTTAACTCCAAACTTTGCCTCTCTTTGTCCGGTGTTGCCATCAACATCTTCTAAAATTGCTTTGATGGTATAGGTTCCATCTTCTAGGGTTATTTCTTTTTCAAAAGGCCTTTCTTTGAGCGTAAATTCATGCGCATTATCAACATATACCCTTATCTCTTTTATCTCCTTAATTGAATGGGGTTTTAGTTTTACTAAAAAAGTGTTTTCGACGGTTGATTCGTGAGCGGGAGAATCAATCCCAATATCTAAAAATCCCTCACCTCCACCGCAATATTCAGAAGGAGGGTGATAGCGCTCGTCTCCTTGAGTGCCTATCCATTCTAAAATTCCTTCTTGCCAGCGATTTTTACCATCGGCAGATACCGGGTCTTCTTCTTTAAAAACAAAATACTCTTTTTCATCATAGTCGCCGCTAGAAACCTGAGCTGGGGTCGCCAGCTTATTTTCCCCCCGACAAAGCTTTAACTTCGCGTGAACCGGATCAGTCCCTACCGGCTCCGTTCCTTTAATGAAATACTCCACTTTGGAGGCAAACCCATCATGAGCTCTAAACCCTGATATTTTATCCACTTCTGCCGTAACTACTGAACTGGGCTGAACAAAGTCTTTTTTAGGAAGGTCATTTAAAGCAGTTAAAATTATTCTTCGCCAAATGGGAGCCGCTCCCGAAATGCCTGAAGCAACTCGACTCATGGGGGAGTTATCATTATTTCCCACCCAAACTCCAACGATCACACCAGGGCTCCAGCCAATGGTCCAGTTATCCCGCAAATCATTGGTAGTTCCCGTTTTTACTGCCACCTGATGCCCAGGAATATTTAAAGCGCTGTTTAAACCAAAGACAAGGGAGCGGGCATTGTTGTCCGAAAGAATGTGGCTGATAATGAAGGCCGTTCCTTCCGAAAGGGCCTGGGGGCCTCTATTAGCTTTAAAGCTTTCTAAAACCCGCCCGTCACGATCTTTTACTTCTAATATTCCTACTGCTTCTTGTTTAAAGCCTCCGTTGGCAAAGGCTGAATATGCCGAGGCCAACTCAATTAGCTTCACCTCTCCACCCCCCAAGGTAGCCGACAAACCCAATCTTTTCAGGTTCTCACTAGTTGGCTCTAAAGTATTTAGCCCCATTTGGTAGGCTTGCGTGAGCATTGGCTTTAAACCAACCTTAGCAATCATTTTTACTGCGGCAATATTAATGGAATTCGCCAAAGCTTCTCGTACTAATAAAGGCCCCTGATAATTGCCATCATAATTAACCGGCACATAGTCTTTTTGCCCCGTTACCGGAAAAACCGTTTTTACATCCATAAGCAGGGTAGCGGCTGTATAATTTTTTTCTAAAGCGGCAGCGTAGGTGACTGGCTTAATCGCTGAACCGGGCTGGCGCAAACCCTGGGTAACTACATTAAACTTTCCCGGAATATCTTCAGCAAAGTAGCCTTTACTCCCCACCATTGCCAAAATCTCGCCCGTTTCGGGATTTAAAACTATTACCGCTCCATTACTAATCTTAAAATCTTCCATCTTTTCCATTTCCTCAGTAACTATTATTTCTGCCTTCTCCTGAAGCTCTAGATCTAGCGTAGTAGTTACTTCCAAACCTCCCTGCTCAACTACTTCCTCCCCATATTTTTCGGACAAAATGCCTTTAATGTAGGCGACAAAGTGGGGGGCAGAAAGAAGGCTGCTGTTTTCACTAAATTCTGCTTCGTTATTCTCAAGCGCTTCCAGGGTTTCTTTTTCTTCATTTTGAGAAATATATCCATCCTCCCGCATTCGGCGCAAAACACCTTTAGTTCGGTCAATATATGCTTCCGGAGTATCGGAAAAAGGAGAGTAGACCGAGGGCCGTTGGGGAAAACCCGCCAAAATCACCGACTCCAGTAGGGTTAACTCCGAAACTTCTTTATCAAAATATTGCTCAGCCGCCGCTCCCACTCCCCAGGCCGAACCACCATAAGGAGCTTCATTGAGATACATTAGCAAAATTTCGTCTTTACTGTATTTGCGCTCAGTTTGCAAAGACAAGACAAACTCTTTGAATTTCCGAGGTAAAGTTCGCTCTGATGTTAACAAGACATTTTTAATTAACTGCTGAGTAAGGGTAGAGCCTCCCTGGAGCTTCTGGTGAACAATGATATTGTAAAAAGCGCGAATCATTCCTCCCGTACTAAAACCAGAGTGAGAATAAAAATGCTTGTCTTCAATAGCGATGGTTGCCCATTTTAAATTATCGGGAATCTCTTCCCAGTCAACCGGAATTCTTTTCGCTTCCTTGTAAACATCATAAATAGCCTCTCCATTACGATCATTAATCCGGGTAGTAAAACCGTCCTTGCGCACCAGCTGATTAGGGGAAGGAAGATCCCGGGAATACCAGGTAAGCAAACCCAAAAAAAGAAGTAGGCCAAAAATAAGCGCAGCAAAAACGCTAATGCTCACAAAAAGAGAAAGTCTTCCTTTGGTAAGCTTGTCCAGCTTATAGCGCCAATTCAAATACCTTCTTCGCCACGCCTGTTTAAGTTTTCTCATTAAAACATTTTAACAAATTACTCATGCTATACTCAAATAAGATGAAAAAGAAATCTTTTTTTAAAAGAGTAAGGAGACTGTTTAAGCCTAAAAAGCTCTTTAAGCTGGCAATTATTATTGCTTCCTTAGCTCTTCTTGCTGGTAGTTTTTTACCTTTGTTTTCTTTGTTTAGATAGTCTTTTTAAAAAAGAATGAAACCTGGTTTAAAGCTCGATACTTCAATCCGATATTTAAAAGGGGTAGGGCCAAAAATGGCTCTTAGGCTAGAAAAGTTGGGGGTTGGAAATATTTGGGATCTACTGACTCACTATCCCGCTCGTTACCTTGATTATGGTTTAGTTACTCCCATTGATGGGCTCCAGGAAGGGGAGACCGTTACTGTTCGGGGAGTAATTAAGGCAATCAGCAATCAATACACCAGAAGCGCCAAGCAGATTCAAAAAGCAGTTTTAGAGGATGAAACCGGATCACTTTCCATTACCTGGTTTAACCAACCCTTTTTAACCCGGACCTTAAGAGTGGGCGCTAGGGTTGCCCTTTCCGGAAAGATTGGAAACTATTTGGGAAAGCCCAATCTAATTTCTCCCGCTTATGAGATTCTTCGAGAAAATGAAAAAACTATTCATACCGGCCGCTTGGTCCCTATTTACCCCGAAACAACGGGAATCACTTCAAAATATTTGCGCAAACTAATTACTTCTTTAATTCCCCAAATTAAAGAGCGAATTAAAGAAGTTCTCCCTCCTCAAGCCTTAGTTGAGCACCACCTAATG
>CBDUUX010000029.1:0-7792 GCA_965370515.1 uncultured bacterium | reverse complement strand
ACCGCCCGGAAGCTTGGAGCCGGGAGAGCATACGGTAACTGCTATTTTTACCGATTCTTTGGGGGAGAAGCAGACCTTAGTTAGAAGCTTTGTGGTTTTGGCAGCCGAGAAGGGGACAGCTTTTACCGCTTCTCCTTCTGCGGGACAAGTTTCTCCTACCCCAACTTCAGTTTTGGAGCCAACTAATACTCCCACCCCTGTCCCAACAGTGATTACGCCAACAACTGGGGCCACAAGTACTCCTATTGCTACCCCTTCTCTTGCGGAAATTCCCGAAACAGGATCAAGCTTATTAACTAATCCAAGTTTATTGGTAGGAGGGGTGGTTTTATTAGCGGGTTTGTTCTTGGGGCTTCTTCTTTAATTGAATTTTACCTTTTTATTTTCTACAATAGACTTAAAGTGAATAAAAAGGTGATTGGAGCTGCTTACCGTTCTTTGCGGATAAATCAGTGGATAAAAAATTTAGCGGTTTTTGCGCCAATTTTATTTACGGGCAACCTTTTTGATCCTGATTTATTTTTGCGCAGCTTATTGGTTTTTATTGTTTTTTGCCTTCTTTCCTCATCCTCCTACCTTTTAAATGATCTTGTTGATGCGCCTCTAGATAGAAAGCATCCGGTTAAAAAAAATCGACCAATTGCTAAAGGAGATTTATCAATTCAATTAGCTACTGGTCTGTCTATATTTTTAGTTACTTTTGGGCTGAGCCTGGCTGCTTATTTGAGTTTGGGAGTTTTTATCATGGGAGGAGTTTTTTATCTCCTTCATGTAGTCTATTCTTTCTTGCTGAAAAAAATGGTCCTGTGGGATATTTTAGCGATTGCCGCTTCTTTTTCTATTCGAGCGTTTGCTGGGGAAGTAGCCACCGGTTACCATCTTTCGATTTGGCTTAGTTTTACCGTTATTTTTCTTTCCTTGTTTATCGCTTCCGGGAAGCGCAGATCGGAGCTGGTGGCTGAAGGAGATAAGGCCAGGCCAGTTTTGGATAAATATCAAAAGGGCTTGCTTAATTTCTATGTTTCTATTTTTTCAGTTTCTACCATTATTTCCTATGCGATGTTTACTTATTTTGCTCCGGCCCAAAATTATGGAGAAAGATTGATTAAGCGTTTTGGCCCAAGCTGGAGTGGGTTAGTGGGTCGGAAGTGGTTAATGCTTACTTTAATTCCAGTTCTCGTGGGCTTTATGCGCTATGGCTATTTAATCTTTTCTTCTCGGGAAGGAGAGCGACCCGAAAAAGCCTTGACAGGAGACTACACTTTACTAGGAACAGTCTTGATTTGGGGATTAATGCTGGTAGTGATGATGTATTTTTTTTAAGAGTAAGGGGCAATGAAGCTTAGTTTGAAAAAGAAAAAAACAGCCTGTTTTTGGGCTTTTTTTATTTTATTAGCTTTTGTCACCCGTCTGGTTGGCTTAAATTGGGGAGAGGGGTATTTTTTTCATCCTGACGAGGGTAATATGGCCCGAAGCATTGCTCAGATGAAAGTTATGGACTTAAATCCCCGCTTTTTTGCTTACGGTCAATTTCCTCTTTATTTAGTTTTTTTTTCAGCTAAGTTTTTAAATTTACTAAGAAGAGTTAATATTCCGATGGTTACTTTTTCCCAGGCTGTGTACTGGCTTAGGTTTTATTCTGCTGTTTTTTCACTAGGAACAGTAATTTTTGGCTATCTGCTTATTAAAAAACTGGAGCCTAAAAAAAAGAACAATTGGCTGCTGATCTTATGGTTATTTCTTTCTCCGGGTTTAATTCAGGCTGCTTATTTTGGAACAACTGAGTCCTTGCTTAGTTTTGTAGCTCTAGGCCTAGTTTACTTTTCTTTGGAAATTTTGGAAAAAGGATTAACAAAGAGAAACACCTTTTTAATTGCGCTGATCAGTGGGATTGGCTTGGGAAGCAAGGTAAGTGCTGCTCTTTTTTTACTGCCAGTAATGGCAAGTTTTTTTCTAAGATTTAAAAAAGAAAAAAAGAAATTTATTTATTTGGGAAAAGGGTTTGGTTTGGGTTTGTTAAGCTTGTTTTTCTTTGTTCTTTTTTGCCCTTATTATTTGCTTGAGTGGCAAGAATCTCTAAGGATTGTTTGTTATGAGGCTCAACTTGCCAGTGGCCAGTCTCAAGTTTTTTATACCCGTCAGTTTTTAGACACTTTTCCTTTTCTTTTTCAGTTGAAAAAAGTTTTTCCTTGGGTTTTGGGCGGGGTAGTATTTATCTTAGCCCTGATTGCCTTGGGAACTAATTTTTATTTACTTTTTGCTAAAAAAAAGAAAAAAAGGCTGGGTCAAGAGTGGTGGTTGTTTCATCTGGGTTGGCTGCCTTGGTTTTTGGTTAATAGTTTTCTTTTTACCAAATGGGTGCGTTTTATGGTTCCAATTTTGCCCTTTTTTATTATTCTTTCCTTTTGGCTGGCAAGTAAGCTCAAAAATCAAAAAGTATTTTATTTGGTTATTTTTTTGGGAGCAGTTCCGGGATTAGTTTTTAGCAAAATTTATTGGACTAAAGATATTCGGGTCAAGGCAATGGAGTGGATAAATGAAAATATTCCAACTGGTTCAGTGATTTTTTATGAGGGAGGGAACATTGTTGATTTGCCAAATCTTAATCACCAAGATTTTATTACTTTCAACTTTGATTTTCATTCTTTAGAGGAAAATAAAGAGAATCAAAGAAGGCTGGAGGAAGAAATCGCTCGGGCTGATTATTTTTTATCTCTTTCCCGGCGAATTTTCGCCAATCGTTCTAAAAAACACTTTCCCTATACCGCTAATTTTTATGAAAAACTTTTTTCGGGAGAATTAGGATTTATAAAATTGAAGGAATTTAAAGTTTTTAGCAACTGGGAAGAAGTGGTTGTTGGCGCTGATTTGAATAGCGAAGAGACTTGGACGGTTTTTGACCATCCGACTTTGAGGTTGTATAAAAGGGTAGAAGAGTAAAATGAAAAAACCAATTATTCTTTTTGATATCGACTATACTCTTTTAGACACTGATCTTCTTAAAGAAAAAATGGACTCTTATATTTGTAGTTTTGCCAAGATAAAGAGAAAATCCCTAGTAATGCTGAACGATGAATTTATTGACCGACTGCAAAGCACTATTGCTTTTTCCCCTCGTCGCTACGCCCAGTTTCTTCAAAAAAAACTAGGTGCAAAAAGCTTGAAGGACTACCTACTTGATTTATTTTTTAAAAATAGGCAGCTTTACCACTCTTGCTTGTATCCAGAAACAATTAATGTTTTGGCGCTTTTGCAAGAAAATTACAAGTTAGGCATATTTTCTGAAGGGACATTTCATTTTCAGCTGGCCAAGGTCCAGTTATCAGGTGTAAAAAAATATTTAGATGAAAAACTTATCTTTATCTATCCTAATAAAAGCGGCAAGGCAAAAGAGCTGGCTAGACAGTTAGGATTAATTACCATTGTCGATGATAATATTGGCAATATTAATGAGCTGCTTTTAACTAAAGGCGTTTCTCCTATTTGGATAAAGAGGGGGCCAAAGGCAGAAAAAGAAGAATTAAAAGTTAAAACAATTCTCACTCTTGATGAACTTATCGAAAAAAAAGAAATTTTGGCAGAATAAATTAAAGATTAAGAAAAAGGAGTTTTTCAAAGAAGGAAAATTTCTTTTTTTAATTCTTTTATCGGGCTTGTTTTTAAGACTTTATGGAATTGACTGGGATCAGGGGCATCATCTTCATCCAGACGAGCGGATGATCATAATGGTAGTAGAGAAACTGAAACTACCCCAGCCTTTTTCTCTAAAAGCTTTGTTTTCACCAGAAAGTTCTCTAAACCCGAATTTTTTTGCTTATGGTAGTTTCCCTTTGTATTTACTAAAAGGGGTTTCTGTTTTGGTTGGCTCTGTTTTTGGAGTTAAGTGGGCCAGTTATGACTATCTGGTTTATTTGGGCAGAGCTTTATCCGCTTTTTTTGACTTAGGGGTTTTGGTATTAATTTTTAAGATTGGGAAAAAGGTTTGGGGGGAAAAGGTGGGCCTTTGGGCCTCATTTTTATATGCCACTTGTGTTTTCCCAATTCAAGCGAGTCATTTTTATGCAGTAGACACTCCTCTTAATTTCTTTATTTGGCTAACTCTCTGGTTTTTACTTAACTTTTACCAAAAACCTAATTTTAAAAACGCTCTTAAAGTGGGAATTGGTTTTGGCTTGAGTTTGGCGACCAAGGTTAGCGCGAGCATGTTAATAGTTCCGATTGGGACTATTTTAGGGGTGGATTTGGTTTTGCTCGGCTTAAAGTTTTTAAGGAGGGAAAAGAAAAAATGGTGGTTGAAAATTTGGTCGCTTGTTAAGCGGGGTTGGCAAAAAAAAGTTTGGTCAGCTATTTTTAAACAAATTTTAGGTTGGGGCGGGCTAATTGCTTTGGTCGCTTTGCTTACCTTTATTGTTTTTGAGCCCTACGCTCTGCTTGATTTTGCCGAGTTTAAAAGGCAGATTTTGGCCCAAGAGCAAATGACTAAGGACGCCTATACTTTCCCCTACACTCTCCAATATGTGGGGACCATTCCCTACTTTTATCATTTGAAAAATATGGTTTTATGGGGAATGGGGTTGGCTTTGGGGGGAGGGGTTTTGTTGGGAGTGGTTGGTTATCTGGGGGATTTGCTTAAAAGGGTTTTGAAAAAAGGGGATTATGATCGGGAAGCTTTGGAGTTGGTTTTGGTCTTTTTTGGGGTAGTTTATTTTTTGGTAGTGGGAAGATTCGCGATTAAGTTTATGCGCTATTTTTTACCCCTATACCCCTGGTTTATTTTACTGGGGGTGGTTTTTTCACAAAAAATATTTGCGCTTTTTGGGGGTTTTTGGAAAAAGATCTTGCTGGGAATTTTATTGTTTTTTCATTTAGGCTGGCTGATTGCTTTTGTTTCTATTTATTCCCGGCCCCATTCTCGGGTTGAAGCAAGTTTGTGGATGGAAAACAATCTTCCTTTGGGCTCAAGCTTGGCAGTTGAGCATTGGGACGATCGACTTCCTTTGCGAGGCGGGGAAAAATTTGAATTTGTGGATATGCCGATGTATGAGCCAGATGAATCTGAAGAAAAATGGCAGATAGTTAGTCAAAATTTAAAACAAGCAGATTATTTAATCTTGGCTAGTAACCGCTTATTTACCCCCTTGCAGAAACTAGGGGATTGTGAAAAATTTGAGCGCTGTTATCCTAAAACTGCCCGCTATTATCAGGATTTGTTTTCCGGGAAATTGGGTTTTGAAAAAGTAGCAGAGTTTGCTTCTTATCCAAGGATAGGGCTTGGACCCTGGATCTGGGAAATCAATGATCAAGGAGCAGATGAATCTTTTACGGTTTATGATCATCCCCTGGTAATTATTTTTGCTCGAGAAAAAATTTAGAAGTCTTAAGCTTTCTACCTTTTCATTTTTTTCCACTTCTGGACACTAAAACTTGCCCCCCTGCCTTCTACTGCCTTTTTAGTGGCGGATAACCATTCGTAATATTCTTCTTTCCATATCGCCGGCTCTCGTGCCCTTAGTGTTTTTTCATTTTGAATCCAGGAAAAATACTTTCTTGTATTGATCAGGCAAATGCTTCCCAAAAATGCAGATATTAGGAGGGGCAAGAAAAACTTTAAAATGAAAGGTTTGTTTGAAAATTGGCTTATCTTGTTGGTAATCCAGTTTATTCCGATTAGAATAAAAGCGTAAATAGCAGGAACTATATGAACTGCTCGAGCAGCGTTTGGTGTATCGCGGCTAAATATTTGTATTGGGAGCAATGCTAGTAAATAAAACGCAAGAAGTTTTTTGTGTTTTTTTAAAGAAATGATTAGTCCCAGTAAATAAAAAGGAACAAGGAGATGATAAATGATATTGCTGTCTAGTGGCACGTATCTGGAGTTTAGCCCCCCATTGAAATCTTCTTTTTTAAAAAATAAAAAACCCAAAACATTTTTTTTAACGTTTTTAGCCAATTCTTTTTTACTATCGGAATAGTGGAGAACGGAAACATTTTTTATTCGGCCGAAAGGTTGGAGTTGACCGTTTGGAGAAGTGGCTGATATTAATTGGGGCAATATTAAGATCCCGGTGAAAATAATGAAAACCAGAAAATGAAATAGGTTTATTTTGATTGTTTTTTTAAAAAAGTTAAAAACGATAAAAATAAATATAATGGGAATAAAAAATTTACCGGGATGATAAAAGTAAAATCCCAAGACTGATCCAATACTAAGGAGCAGTAGAGGAATCAAGCTAGGCTTGTTCTTTTTGAGTTTTTCTAAACCAATTAAAATCAACATTAAAGCAAAAGCATTGAAGATATTTTCCCATCCGCTGCGTGAAAAATTAAGGAACCATGGATCTGTGGCCAGTAACAAAGACCCGAGTAACCTGAGAATATTGTTTTTAGTGATATTTTTTGAATAAAGATAAAAAGCTAAAACAGTCAGAGTGCTAAAGATAATGCTGATAATCTTTATCCCGGCATAAGTTTTTCCCGATGCCAGCCAAAAAGATCCTATCAGGTAAGCATTTAAAAAAGGGGCTCCGTTCCAGTTATAACCCGTTATTTTGGGATTTTGGTGGTAAGTAAATTCAATAAAGGTTCTTAAGGTGTCTACTTCATCAGGGTTAAGGTTGCCGGGAATGCTTCCCATCTTTACAGCCCTTACCAATATTGTTATGCCAGCCAAAATTATCAATGAGAGAACTTTTAACATATTTTGTCTTTTATTTTTCATAGCAGTTTGGGCTTGAGCTCAATGGTAAAAATAGACCCAGTTTCACCCCTTCTTCCAAAATATAAATCAAAAAATGTCAAATTTTTTTCATAGTAAGAAGGAAGGGTTTCATCAGCTGAATCCAAAATTAAAAAATGTTTCTTGTCTTTTTGATATTGGTGGAGGTTTTCCGTATTATAAATTTGATAAGGATTGTTTTTTTCTGTTGATTCAATTTCAAATTGGGTGGAAGAGTACCAATAAAAATCAGGTGAAAGGTGAACAAGATATCCTTTTTGAAAGTATTCTTTTGCAAGTTTGGCAACAATTAATTCACGATTAGTAAAGGCAGTTTTAATATCTGGTTTTTGCCAGTTTTGATAATTATAAAACTGGATAAGCCTGCTTGCTATGGGAGTGAAAGTAAACATTAAAATTGCGGCTAAAGCTAAATGTTGAGTCCCGGTTTTTCGGTTAAGTAGTTTTTTATTTAAATAATCTGATATTTGATAAAGAGTGTATCCCGAAAGCATATACACAAAAGGAATAATTGTTGCCGTGCGAAAAATAGATGGCGCCTCTTTGCTTAAAATTCCACCAATTAGTCCAGTAATAATCAAAATTGCAAAAAATAATAATTTTTTATATTTCTTTTTTAAAAAAAGAATTAGAAAACTAATCCCAAACATGAAGCTTGTAGTTTTTGTAAAAAGAGTGGTTTTCAGGGGGTTGTGTCTAATGTTGGGATCTTGAAGATTAATAAACATACCCAAGTACTTAGAAATATTTCCTATTACCAAATTAATATTTTCCTTTAAACCAACATCTGGATTGAGAATAATAACCTCTTTTGTTCTGCCGGAAAATTCAATGGGATGAGTTGCTCCGAAGCGCAAAAAAGGAAAGAGGCAGGTGAAAAAAACGAGCCAGAATAAAAAGCAATTCAAGATTTTTCTTGATACTTTTTCTTTGCGGTAGATAAATAAATACCAGAAGGTTATGGTTGTAAAAAACATTAAATAAATTCGAGCGCCAACATATGTATAAATGGAGAGAGCAAAAGCAAGGGCAGATAAAATCAAAAATATTTTATTG
>CBDUUX010000028.1:0-7794 GCA_965370515.1 uncultured bacterium | reverse complement strand
TCAATTCCTTTCCCTGCTTCCTCGTCTCCCTTCACCGCTTTAATAGCAGAACCCCTAATAATCGGAATCTTGTCTCCATCATATTTATATTTTTTAAGAAGATCCCTTACTTCCATTTCCACCAAGTCCAAAAATTCCTTGTCTTCTACCAAGTCAACCTTGTTTAAAAAGACAACAATGTTCGGAACGTCTACCTGGCGAGCAAGTAATACATGTTCTCTAGTTTGAGGCATCGGACCATCTGGCGCTGAAACTACTAAAATTGCTCCGTCCATTTGGGCTGCTCCGGTAATCATGTTTTTAATATAGTCGGCATGTCCTGGGCAATCGATATGAGCATAATGTCTTTTTTCAGTTTCATACTCAACGTGAGCTACAGCAATTGTCAAAATCTTACTTGCGTCCCGTACTGCTCCACCTTTGGCAATGTCAGCATAAGATTTTTCCTTAGCCAATCCTTTTTTGGCCAAGTGTTTTAAAATCGCTTCAGTCAGCGTTGTTTTCCCATGATCAACATGTCCAATGGTTCCCACATTAACGTGAGGTTTTGTCCTCTTAAATTTATCTGCCATTTTTTTAAATTCCTCCTTAAAAAATTAATGATTTATAAACTATTAAACCTTAGTCAGCTTACTATTTTACTATCAAGCCTGCTTTTTTTCAACATTAGTCAACTCAGCCTGAATATTTTTTGGAACCTGCTCATAGTGAGAGGGCTCAATATAAGGCGAACCTCTGCCTTGGGTAAGGCTCCTGACTATTGTAACATAGCCTCGGATAGATGCAAGAGGCACTAGGGCATTGATCACTTTTACCTTGCCCCGCTCTTCAGTTCCCAAAATCTGAGCTCTTCGACCGGACAAGTCCCCCATCACTGAACCCAATGACTCCTCGGGAGTAGTCACCTCTACCTTCATGATTGGTTCTAAAATTACGGGTCCGGCCCGTTTAACTGCGTCTTGAAAAGCGATTGAGCCAGCGATTTTAAAAGCCATTTCTGAAGAATCAACATCATGGTAAGAACCGTCATAAACCGCCACCTTCACGTCAACAAAAGGATAATTCGCAATTACTCCTTTTTCCATTGCTTCTTTTACTCCTTTTCCAATAGCAGGAATAAAATTGGCGGGGATTGATGCTCCCTTAATTTCCGAAACAAATTCAAAACCGGCTCCTCTCTCCTGGGGCTCTACCCGCACTAAACAATGTCCATACTGACCCCGGCCCCCGGTCTGACGAATATACTTTCCTTCCCCTTGGGCAATTTTAGTAATTGTTTCTCGATAAGCAACTTGGGGCTGGCCAACATTAACTCCTACCCCAAATTCCCGCTTCATCCGCTCTACAATAATTTCTAAGTGCAATTCTCCCATGCCCGCAATAATTGTTTGGCCTGTGTCGTGATTAATTTTGGTTTGGAAAGTGGGATCTTCTTCTCCCAGGCGATTTAAGGCCTTACTTAGCTTTTCTTGATCAGCCTTAGTTTTGGGCTCAATTGCTAAAGAAATAACCGGATCCGGAAAATTAATTGAACCAAAAACAACCGGATAATCGCTACTGCAAAGAGTGTCTCCCGTTTTGCATTCATTCAAGCCAATAGCGGCGATAATCTCACCCGCAAAAGCCTGATCAATTCCTTCTCTTTTATTGGCATGCATTAGCAAAAGTCTGCCAATACGCTCACTCTTATTTTGAGTAGAATTATAAATAGCGCTGCCCGCTTTAATTGTGCCGGAATAAATTCGCAAATAAGAGAGTTTCCCTACATGCGGATCAGTTTGAATTTTAAACAGTAAAGCAGAAAAAGGCGCTTCCTTTTTAGCTTCTCTTAACTCTTCAGCCTCACTCCTAGGATTAATTCCTTTCGTCGGGGGCAAATCAAGAGGAGAGGGTAAATAATCAACAATGGCGTTTAAAATCAACTGAACGGAAACAGTCTGGCTATCTCCCCCCATAATAGGAAAAAACTTATTAGCAATAACCGCTTTTCTGATCGCTGCTTTTAATTCTTTTTCTTCAATCTCCTTGCCGTCCAAAAACTTTTCCATAATCTGGTCATCAACCTCAGATAAACTTTCCAATCGCTTTTCCCGATATTTATCGGCCACTTCTTTAAATTCTTTGGGAATTTCAATTTCTTTTAGTTTTTTATCTTCCGGGCTATCGTAAGAATAGGCTTTCATTCCCACCAAATCAATCGCCCCCCTAAGCTCGTGGGAAATACCCAAGGTAATTTGAATTGGGGAAGAGTTAGCTCCCAGTCTTTCCTTAATGCTCTTTACTGAACTTTCAAAATCCGCCCCCACAAGATTTAGTTTATTAAAAACACAAATCCGGGGAACAAAATAGCGATCAGCCTGGCGCCAAACAGTCTCCGACTGAGCCTCCACTCCAGTTCGACCATCAAAAACCATTACCGCTCCGTCTAAAACTCGCAGTGAGCGCTCCACTTCAGCGGTAAAATCAATGTGTCCCGGAGTATCAATAATATTAACCCTAATCCCTTTCCAGAAAGTAGTCACTGCCGCAGACATAATTGTAATTCCTCGCTCCCGCTCCTGATCCATCCAGTCGGTAACGGTTGAGCCGTCGTCAACCGAACCTAATTTATAGGTTTTTCCGGTTTCAAAAAGCATCCGCTCCGTTGTAGTGGTTTTACCCGCATTGACGTGAGCAATGATCCCAATATTCCGAATCTGATCTAGCGGAACATCTCGATTTTTAGTTACTTCGATTGGCTGTGCCATTGTTTTTTACTTTACCTTTTTAACAAAATACTAGCCCCTAAACCAGGGCTAAGTTGAATTTATAATAACATGGATAACAAACTACTTACCACCGTAGATGGGAAAACACCCGATTCGCTTCCGCCATCTTTTCTATTTCCCCTCTTCTGGTCATTGCTCCTCCAGCCCGATTATAAGCCCCAACAATTTCCGCTGCTAATTTTTCCTCAAAAGTATGATATTCCTTGTTGGGCAGCTCCCGGGCAAAATTAACTAACCAGCGCAAAGCCAAAGACTCTGCTCTCCTGCCCCGAACTAGGCGGGGAACTTGATAAGCGGCCCCCCCTACCCTTCGAGAACGGACCTCCATTTTCGGACGAATATTTTCCAAAGCTCTTTCAAAAACTTCCAAAGGCTCTTTTTTAGTCTTTTCTTTAATCAAATCAAAAGCCAGATAAACTTTTTTAGTGGCAATTTGTTTTTTTCCATCTTTCATGATCCGATTAATTAGTTTAGCAACCAAAACACTGTTGTAAACTGGATCGGGAGCGATTTTCTTAATTTCAGCCCTACCCCTTCTACTCATCTTTTAAGTCTTTCCTCCTGCTGGCTGGGCTTCAGCCGCCGGCTGAACTTCAGTAGCTGGCTGGGCAGATCCACCAACTGCCTTAACTCCGTATTTACTTCTTGATTTTTTCCGATCAACTACTCCACCCGCGTCATACTTGCCTCTAATTAAATGGTAGCGGATACCGGGCAAATCACGAACTTTCCCTCCTCTAACCAAAACCACACCATGCTCGGCAATATTATGGCCAATACCGGGAATGTATACGGTTATTTCCCGCCGATTAGAAAGCTTTACTTTAGCCACTTTCCGCAAAGCCGAATGAGGCTTTACCGGAGTCATCGTTTTAACCATCGTAACCACCCCTCTTTTTTGGGGATTAACTCCCTTGGTCATTTTATTTTTCAAGGTATTATGCAATCCTCCCAAGGCTGGGCTCTTGCTCCGTTTCTTAATTATTTTTCGACCTCTCTTGGAAAGTTGATTAAAAGTTGGCATTTTTTTACCTATCTGCTGAATAAATCTTAACTCTTTCTTCAGTGGTGGGAATCAAACGACCGATAATAACATTTTCTTTTAAACCAATCAACCGGTCTTCCCGCCCCAATAAGCTGGCCTGGGTTAAAACATTAGTAGTTTCCTGGAAAGAAGCGGCCGACAACCAAGAATCAGTAGTTAGGGCAGCCCGAATAAGGCCTAAAATCTCCTGTTTTCCTTTGGCTAGCTTGCCTTTTTTCTTTTTCATCCTTTGGTTTTCTCGAGCTAAAACCGGCTCTTCTACATAACTTCCCGCCAAAAAGTCCGTATCCCCTGAAGTAACAATTTTTACCCGACTGCTCATTTCCCTAATAATCACTTCAAAATGCTTGTCATGAATTCCAATTCCTTGAGATTCATAAACTCCCTGAACCTGATCAAGCAGATATTGCTGAGTTTTTTCCAAGCCCTGCAACCTCATTAAATCTTTAATACTCAAGGATCCTGTACTTAAAGCCGCTCCCCTGCTAATATTCTCACCACTCTTAACCATTAAAGTGGCTGACCCAGGAAGAAGATAATCAACTTCTTCTTTGCTTCCTTTTTCTTGATTAGTGATTGTTACCTGCCAAACAGTGTCTACTTTCTTAATACTTACCTTTCCATCAATTTCACTCATTGGAGCCAAGGCCTTGGGGTTTCTAGCCTCTAGCAATTCCTGAACCCGGGGCAAGCCCTGGGTTACATCCAAACCAATCACTCCTCCTGAATGCTTCGTTCGCAAAGTTAATTGAGTTCCCGGCTCCCCAATTGATTGGGCAGCAACGACTCCTACGGGAGTACCGATCGAAACTAATTTTTGAGTGGACAAGTCCCAACCATAACAGCGCTGGCAAACTCCGTATTCGGTTCGACACTTTAAGGGTGAGCGAACCAACACAGACTCTATTTTCTTACTCTTAATCAAGGCTACTTTTTTCTCATTTAAAACTTCTCCTGTCTTAAACAATTCTTTTTTAGTTTTTGGATCAATTATTTTTTCCGCTAAAACCCGACCAATAATTCTTGCTCCAAAGCTATCTTTTCTCGCTCCCCGGTCTTCAACCAATAAACCTTTACGAGTACCACAGTCTTTTTCCCGAACTAAACAAGCATGGGAAACATCAACTAATCTTCTGGTTAAATAACCAGCGTCCGCTGTTTTTAAAGCTGTATCTGTTAACCCTTTTCTTGATCCTCTTGCTCCAGTCACATATTCAAAAATCGATAATCCCTCCCGAAAACTAGACTTGCTGGGAAGAGCAACAATGTTTCCTGAAGGATCAACTACCAAGCCCCTCATTCCGGAAATTTGTTTAATTTGATCTCGACTAGCTCTTTTCTCTCCCGCTCCTCCCATAATCCTAATTGGAGAGTCCAAAGACATTGATTCCCAAATTGAAGAAGCAATCGTTTCCGTAGTTTCCAACCAAATATCTCGAACCAGCTGAATTTTCTCTCCCTCAGTAATTAACCCCTCATGATAATTTTTCTCAATCGCCCCTACCTTTTGATCAGATTCCTTAATAATTTCTTTTTTCTGAGGAGAAAAACCGCAGTCAAAGATACTCAAAGAAATCCCCGACAAGCTCATTCCCCAAAAACCAAAATCCTTTAATTTGTCAATTAAAGCAACCATTTCTTTTCGGGAATGGTTTCTAAAAGCAGTCATTAAAATTTCGCTTACCTTATGATTATCAATAGGCTCATTAATATAATCAAAACCCTTGGGTAAAAATGAATTAAGCATCACCCTGCCCGGTGTAGTTAAAAGCCAGTCTCCATTTTTAGAACGAAAACCGATTAAGGCCCGAAGACCAATAATTCCGATCTCATAATGACGGACTACTTCATTTTCATCAGCAAAACAAGAAACTTTTTCTAAAACTTTTTCTATCTTTTCTTTGAGTAAAGGTAAATCCTTTTCTTGAACTGAGGTCGCATAATAACAACCCACTACCATCTCTTTACTGGGCGCATTAACCGGTCGACCATCAGACGGCCTAAGTAAGTTGCGAGTAGAAATCATTAAATTTTTGGCTTCTTCCTGAGCCTTAGAAGACAAAGGAAGGTGAACTCCCATTTGATCTCCATCAAAATCAGCGTTAAAACCCTTACAAACACAAGGGTGGAGACGAATTGCCAAACTGTCGGTCAGCACCGGCTTGAAAGCCTGAATAGAAAGTTTGTGTAAAGTAGGAGCCCTGTTAAGAAGAATTAATTTACCGACAACTACTTCTTCTAAAATCTCATAAACTTCGGCAATCCGATGATCAAGTAAATTTTTAGCACTTTTAATATTGGGCACCAAACCTCGAAGCATTAACTCTCTTAAAATAAAGGGTCGAAAAATTTCTAGGGCTATTTCCCGAGGCAAGCCACATTCATCAAGTTTTAATTGAGGCCCAACCACAATTACACTTCGGCCGGAATAATCAACCCGCTTTCCCAGTAAATTCTTGCGAAAACGTCCTTTTTTCCCCCGAAGTAAATCGGACAAGGACCGAGGAGGTCTCCTGATTGCCCGACCCCGGCGCCTGGCCTTAGTAACATCAATAAGCATATCAACCGCCTCCTGAAGCATTCTCTTTTCGTTGCACAAAATTATTTCCGGAGCTCCCAGAGAAATCAATCTTTTCAGTCGATTATTACGATTAATTACCCGCCGATATAAGTCATTTAAATCGGAAGTGGCAAACCTCCCTCCGGTTAATTGAACCATTGGTCGCAATTCCGGAGGAACCACGGGTAGGGTTTGTAAAATCATCCAGGCAGGATCAACTCCGGAGTGAACCATCCCATTAACAATTCTTATTTTCTTCAGTAACTGTTTTTTCTTCGGTTGACTTGAGGTTGCCTTTAGATTGGCCCGCAGCACTTTAACCATTTTCTTTAAATTAATGTTTTTTAGAATCTCCAAAATTGATTCTGCTCCCATGCCCACCTTTAAAAATCCATCAGCGCCAAACTCTTTAAAATGAAAAAGCTCCTCTTCAGAAAGAGTATCTTGGGATTTTAACTTCTTTATTTTTTCCCTTAAAATACGGTAAAGTCCTTTTAAACTTTCTCTTTCTAAAATAATTTCCTCTTCAATTCTTTTCTTTTTTTGCTTAAAATTAACACCAATTTCCTGAATAGCAATTGATCTTTGATCCTTGTTTTTAATTTTAATTTTTAATTCTTTTCCCTCTTTCTTCTCTTGCTCATTCAGCTCCGTAGTTTTTTCTTTTAGTTCCTTTTTCAAAGAATCCAATCTTTCTTTTGTTCCCGCCTTTAAATTGCTCAATGATTTACCTACTTTATCCGGATAAATGGCAGTCACCAAATAGCGAGCAAAATAGATGATTGCCTCCAAATCTCTTTGAGAAATTCCCAACACTGTGGTTAAAGGCAAAGGACTATTTTTCAAAAACCAAACATGAACGGCGGGCACTACCAAAGTAATATGACCCATTCTTTCTCGACGAACCCGAGAAGAAGCTACTTCTACTCCACATTTCTCGCAAATAATTCCCTTGAATCTAATTTTCCGGTATTTACCACAATAACACTCGTAGTCCTTGGTTGGGCCAAAGATCTTTTCACAAAATAATCCGTCTTTTTCCGGCCTCCAGGTTCGATAATTAATTGTTTCTGGCTTAGTTACTTCTCCATGAGACCAACCGGCAATCTCCTCAGGAGAAGCTAGTTTTATTCGCAAACCCCGAAAATCAATTATGTTTTTATCAAATTCCATTTCGTTCCTCATTATTTTTAACTTCTTTGACCGGTTGGGCTATTATTCTCGTAGGGGTAATGGAAACCCCTAAACCCGCCAACTCTCGAACTAAAACTTTAAAAGATTCCGGCAAAGTTGGAGGCGGAATATCCTGACCCTTAATAATCGCCTGAAAAGCAGCGGCCCTTCCTTCAATATCATCAGATTTAATCGTCAACATTTCCTGGAGGGCATAGGCAGCTCGATGGGCCTCCAGAGCCCAAACT
>CBDUUX010000027.1:0-7841 GCA_965370515.1 uncultured bacterium | reverse complement strand
GGGCGATTAAAACAGCTTCGGTTTTTGCCCGAGAAGCTGCCAATATTGTGATCTTGGATATTAGTAAGAAAGAAATTAATGTTCGGGCGGATGCTCCTCAAGTTGGAGAGAACCAAAGTTCTATTCCTGTAAAAGTAGAAGGAGAAGCTTTGAAAATTGCCTTTAATTTTAAGTTTTTGCTGGATTTTATTAGCGCGGTTTCTTCCGAAGAAAATAATCTTGTTTTAGAATTAACGGAATCCCTTTCTCCCGCTCTTTTTAAGGTTGAAGGCAATGATTCTTGGCTGCATGTGATTATGCCGGTCAGGCTGGAAGAAGAGTAGAAAAAGGGGCCAATTCGCGGTATAATTAACTCATGCGAGGTAAAAAATCAGGAGTTTCTCCGCTGCCGATAGATAAACTAGAACAGTTAAGTGTGGATTTGCGTCGGAGATTAATTACGACAATCTATCATGCGGGTTCTGGTCATCCGGCTGGTTCTTTATCTTGTTTGGATATTTTAATTGCTCTATATTTTGGCGGGATTTTAAAATATGATCCCAAAAGACCGGAATGGCTAGAGAGGGACCGGTTTTTACTTTCTGCCGGCCATTATGCTCCCGCTCTTTACACTGTTTTGTCTCAAGTGGGCTTTTTTCCAACTGATGATTTAACTACTTTAAGAGAGCTTGATTCTGGGCTCCAGGGACATCCGGAAAAAGGAAAGTTGTCGGGAGTAGAAATTACCGCGGGGATGCTTGGTCAGGGTTTGTCGGTAGGGGTAGGGCTAGCGCTTTCTGCTCGAAAAGAGCGCACTTTCAATCATCATGTTTTTGTTCTTCTTTCTGATGCTGAACATCAGGAGGGTCAAGTTTGGGAGGCGGCAATGAGTGCTGCTAAATTTAAACTTGATAACCTGGTAGCGATAGTGGATCGCAATCAAGTTCAGATTGACGGCAGGACTGAAGAAATTATGCCCATTGAGCCTTTAGCTAATAAATACAATTCTTTTGGCTGGCAGGTTGTCGAAACTGCTGGTCATGAGTTTCGGCGCTTACTTACCGCTCTACACCAAGCAAAAGCAGAGCGCAGGCCCGTAGTTGTAATTGCGGATACTATTGCCGGTAAAGGAGTTTCTTTTATGAAAGGAAAGTGTTGTTGGCACGGAAAATCAATGAGTGAAACTGAGTGGCAGCAAGCCTTGGGAAGTTTAAAAAAGTAAATTTTGATGGAAAAGCTAAAAGTAGCTTTAGTTCATGATTTTTTAATTGATTTTGGCGGGGCAGAAAGAGTGTTGGCGGCTTTGCAAGAAATATTTCCTGGCGCCCCGATCTATGTTTCTCTTTTAGACTTAGACAGTTTAGGGCCAATTAAAAAAAGGGCAGAAAATTGGGAGATTAAAACCTCTTGGTTTCAAAAAGTCCCTTATGGCAAAAAGTTAATTTCTCCACTTAGATTCCTCCTTCCCTTGATTTGGGAAAGTTTTGATTTTAAGGATTTTGATCTGGTAATTACTTCTTCTTCTTGGGCTATCCCCAAAGGAATAATTACTCCGCCTAAAACCTTACATCTTTGTTATTGCCATGCTCCGCCCCGCTGGTTATATGGTTATCCCACTGCTCGGCCCTGGCAAAAGTATTGGTTGGTGCGAGTCTATACTAAGATTGTTAATGGTTTTATGAAAAAGTATGATTGGACTTCCTCTACTCGGGTCGATCATTTTATTGCCAATTCTAAAGAGGTTCAGGGCCGGATTAAAAGATTTTATCAACGGGATTCAGTTGTTATAAATCCTCCTGTGGACATTCCTTTAAATTTCAAAAGAATAAAGCCTAAAAGCAGTGATCCTTATTTCTTTGTCTCTCGCTTAGCTTCTCCGAAAAATCATGCCCTCGCAATTAAAGCTTGCGGAGAATTAAAAAGGCCCTTGCTGGTTGCGGGGGACGGTCCGCTAAGACCGACAATAGAAAAGCTGGTGGCCCGATACCCAACAGTTAAATACTTGGGCCGGGTAACAGACCAAGAGCTTAAAGAACTATATAATCGGTGTCGGGCCTTTATTTTTCCGGTCGAAGAAGAAGACTTTGGGATTGTTCCCATTGAAGCAGCTGCTTATGGTAAACCAACTATTGCTCTATTTTCCGGAGGGGCAAAAGAAACTGTTAAAGAAGGAGAAACTGGATTGTTTTTTAAAGAACCCAGTGTTCAGAGTTTAAAGAAAGCAATTTTAAAATTTGAGAAGAAAGAAAAGGAATTTGATCCTCAAAAGATCCGGGCTTGGGCGAAAGGTTTTGCCAAAGAAAGATTTAAAAGAGAGATTAAAGAGTTTGTTGAAAGTAAGTTAAATGCCAGAACTACCTGAAGTAGAAACTATCAAAAGAGATTTGAGTAAGTTATTGGTGGGAAAAAAGATTTTAGATATTACCACCAATACTCCCAAACAAATAAAACCTTCGCTCAGAGAAGTTAAAAAATATGCTGTTGGGAAAAGGATAAAAGAGGTAAAAAGAAGAGCTAAATTTTTATTAATTTTTTTAGAAAATAATTTAGTTTTAGGAGTGCATTTAAGGATGACGGGACAACTTTTTTTTCGAAAAAATACAGAAAGAAAAAACCTCTATCAGCGAGTAACAATCAGTCTTTCTGAAGGAAAAGAGTTAAGGTTTAATGATTTGCGCAAGTTCGGCTATATTCAGCTGATTAAAGGTAAAAAAGAGTTGGATAGTATTTTAAAAAAGTTTGGACCTGAGCCCTTTTTAAATCTTGATTTTGTCTACTTTAAAAAGCTCCTTTTTTCTACTTCCAGGACAATCAAAGTGTTATTAATGGATCAGGGGAAAATTTCGGGGATTGGCAATATTTATGCCAATGATGCTCTTAATTTGGCCCAAATTAATCCAGTAGAAAAAGCTAATAAAATAACGCTTAAAAAAGCAAAAAAACTTTATCATTCTATTCATCAAGTTTTAAAAGCAGGGATCCGTTTTCGGGGGGCTTCTGACCAAGATTATTTAGATGTTTTGGGTCAGAAAGGAAGTTATCAAGATCATTTCCTAACTTATAAGCGAGAGGGGAAAAACTGTTTTAATTGTGGCGCCAAAATTAAAAGAATAAATGTTGGGGGAAGAGGGACTTTTTATTGTCCGAAGTGTCAAAAATAATAAACAACGATGTGGCTTAAAAGTTTGCAACTCACTAATTTTCGAAATTACAAGGCGGGAAAGTTTAGTTTTGGTTCCACCACTAATTTAATTCTGGGGGAGAATGCAATTGGGAAAACTAATCTACTGGAAGCGATTTATCTTCTTAATTCCGGCATTTCTTTTAAGGCGGAGGTGGCTTCGCAAATGATTAACTGGGAGGCCGACTTTGGGGTGATTGAAGGAAGAGTAAGAGAGGAAAAGGAAGAAAACACTCTTCTTATTCAATTGCAAAAAGGAAAAGGAAGAACAACGAGAAAAGGCTTTTTAATTAATGGAGTTGATAAGCCTCGAAAAAACTTTCTCCCCTTTTTCTTTGCTGTTTCTTTCCGCCCCGAAGATATTCGCTTGGTTTCCGGACCCCCGGATCGAAGAAGGAGATTACTAGACGAGATCCTCTCCTCTCTTGATTGGCGCTATCAGCAATCACTGCGCCAATACACTAAGGCTTTAAAACAGAGAAACGGACTGCTCGATGAAATTAGGGAAAAAAAGTCTCAGCTCTCCGAGCTTTTTTATTGGGACAGTGCTTTAGTTAAAAATGGCCAGTTTTTAGTGGAAGAGCGCAGAAAAATGGTTGGTTTTGTTAATCATTATTTAGCTTCTTTTCCCCATCGTTTTTTGCAAAAGATGAGTTTAAATTACCAGCCTAACCCGGTAACCCCGGAGAATTTAAAAAGAAGCTTGAGAAAAGATGTGTATACCGGTTGGACTAATGTCGGGCCGCACAAAGACATTTTGGTAGTGGAAAGCAGCCATTTTAAAACAGCAGACAAAAACATTGCCTATTGGGGATCCCGGGCCCAGCAAAGGCTATCAGTTTTGGGTCTTAAGTTAGCGCAATTAGAATATGTATATGAGCAAACGCAACGAAGGCCAATTTTACTGCTAGATGATATTTTTTCCGAGCTGGACCTAGCTCAGCAAAAACTGCTTAAAACCACTTTTAAAAATCACCAGGTAATTGTCACCAGCGCTCGGGCTCCAAACAAAAAAGTGTTTGTGTGGGAAAAGGAAATTAAACTATAAGGTTTTGACAAATTTTAGATTTACTTTTTTGGTCATTTTTTCATCGGCAGCTATTAAGACTGCTTGATTAATGTTGGCCGTAGCAATATAGGCGGCGTCATAAATAGAAAGATCAAATTTTTGGGCGTAAAAATTAGCTTTTTCAAGAAGTTCTTGATTTGTTTTCTGGTTAATAAACGGAAGTTCAAATAAAATTTGAGTTGCCAGATCAACATCCTGAGCGGTGCTGATTGATTTTGTTTTTATGACATTTATTACTTCGAAAAAAAAGATTTGTGGTACCCAGATTTTAATTTTTCCATCTTTTAGCTTTTTTTGAATTCGCAGAGCCTTTAGGGAGTTTTTTTCTTTAAAAAACCACTTCAAAACTATTGAGGCATCTAGAACCAGTTTGTCCATTATTTTAATTTTCTTTCCTGATTTTTTGAAGGGCTTTTAGGCTGTTAAAATTAAGATTTTGCTGGCTTAATTTTTTCCTAAGAGCTCGAGTTTTTAAAAGGACATCAAAAGTTTTTTGTTCTTTCCTGAATTCTGCCTCTAGAAAATCAAGAGGCAGAAGAACAGAAGCAAGATTGCCCCGGTCCGAGATAACAAAAACCTTGCCTTGCTGATTCAAGGCAATAAATTTGTTCAAATCTTTTCGTAACTGGGTTTTGCTGATTACTTGTTGGGTATCGATAATCATCTTACTGTTTAATTTCTAAGTTAATTGTAATATTAACTTTAAACTTTGTCAAGAGCCATCGGGAGTATTTTTTGGTCATTGGAATTTATGCTATTCTGAAAGTAATGAAAAATAAGAAATTCTGGCAAGCAGTATTTTTACTGGTAGGCACAGTAATTGGAGCGGGTATTTTCTCTCTTCCCTACGCCTTTTTAACTTCCGGCTGGCTGTTTTCACTTTTGGGCTTAATTGCCTTAACTTTAGTGACTTTGGTAATTAATTTTTTTTACGCTCAGGTAATTGTTGGCACCAAGGGCGACCATCAGCTTCCCGGTTATGCCAAAAAATATTTGGGGGCTTGGGGAAAGTGGCTGGGCTTTTTTTGTATCTTCTTTTCTGCCTTAGGGGCAATGCTCGCTTATGTCATTTTAGGGGGAGATTTTTTAGGGCTTCTTTTTGGTCATCCTCCCGGGATTTTACTCTCCCTTCTTTTTTGGTCTTGGGGCGCTTTTTTGGTTTGGGGAGGAATTAAAACAATAAGTGTAATTGAGAGTTGGTTAACGGTTATTTTAATTGGAGTTTGCTTACTCGTTCCCATTTTAGGCCTTCCCTTTTTTAAAAGCAGTAATCTAGTTTTAAAAGGAAGCTCGAGCTTAGCCTTTTATGGCCCGGCTTTGTTTTCTTTATCTGGTTTAGGAGTAATTCCGGAGGTAGAAGAATTATTGCGAAAGAAAAGGTCGCTCTTGCCCTGGGCAATAGTTTTGGGAATTCTTATTCCTGCTCTTGTCTATTTTATCTTTGGTTTTGGAATTTTGGGAATTAGTGGCGCGGCCACTACTTCTGACGCCCTAACTGGCTTAATTGCCTACTCGCCTCTTTTGGTTAAAATTGGCGCTTTGGCGGGGGTGCTGGCGACTTTTACTTCTTTTTTATCACTAGGCAATGTGCTTCGGGAAATGTTTTATCGGGACTTAAAAGTTTCTCAAAAAACAGCTCAGTTTACTAGTGTTTTTTTGAGTGTTCCTGCTGTTTTTCTTACCCTATCTTCTTTTTTGCCCCTTATTTCTATAACCGGAAGTTTGGCAATTGGTTCGGGAAGTCTGTTGGTTCTGCTGATTTTCTTAAAGAAGTTTGCTAATCAAGCGAGTGAAAAGCTTTTGGGTGTGATTGCAGGGTTAATTTTACTAGGGGGAATAATTGTTAACTTGATAAAATAACAACAGTGATGTATAGTATACATTAAGATGCAAATGCAAAGAACCCAAATTTATTTTCCCAAATCCTTGCATCAAGATTTAAAAACAGGGGCGGCGATGATGAACAAAACTCTATCTGAGTTTATTAGAATGGTTTTAGAGGAAAAGCTCTACTCTCGGCCAATTAAAGCGGTTAAGAAAAAAGTCAGGCTTTCGGTTATTGCCAAAAACGCTATTTCTTTTGGGAAGAAAGATATCGCCCGTAATTTTAGTAAGTATTTTGAGGAGTCTTTAAAATAATCTTTTTTTGAAAAATGACTTATTTTGTTGATGCTAGTTTTTTGTTTGCCCTTTTTAACGACGATGATGAATTTCATCAAAAAGCAGTCAAGATAGTTGAAAAACTTGAGAAAAAGCCAGCCCGTTTCTTGATTTCCAATATTGTTCTTGCTGAGGTAGTCAACCTTGTCTTTCGACTCGAAGGGATAGGGGCTGGTCAAAAGGTATTTGCTTTAATTGAAAAAAGTGGTTTAGAGAGGGTGTTTGTGGGTAAGGAGGTTTATGATCAAGCTTATAAGCTTCTTTTTGCCCAAAAATCGAAAAAGGGTTTGAATTTTTTTGACTGTTTGCATATTTCCACGATGAAATATTTAAATATTAAAACAATTTTAACTTTTGATCGCGCTTTTAAAAAAGAAGTTAAGGTAATTGACTAACAATGAACCAAATTGAGCAGATTAAACAAAAGATTGACATTGTGGAGCTAATTAATGGCTTTGTCCCTCTAAAAAAGGCCGGCCGTAATTTTAAGGGACTGTGCCCCTTTCACTCCGAAAAAACCCCTTCTTTCATGGTTTCTCCCCAACTGCAAATATTCAAATGTTTCGGATGTTCTGAGGCTGGGGATGCGATTCGCTTTTTACAGCTTTATGAGCGGATGGATTTTTGGGAAGCAATGGAATACTTGGCCAACAAGGTGGGAATCAAGTTGCAAAGAACCAATGTGGGGCCAGACGAGTCAATGCGCAAGCGCCTATATGATTTACACTCTCAGGCTGGTGAGTTTTACCACTTTTTATTAACCAAACACGAAAAAGGACGAGTGGCGCGGGATTATTTAAAGAATCGGGGAATTAACCAAGCGGCAATTAAGGCTTTTAAGATTGGTTTTTCTCCTTTAGATCCGGTAGGAATTACCCAGTTTCTGAGAAAAAAAGGATTTAAGGGGGAGGAAATGGTCCAGGCAGGGCTGGCTCTAGCTTCTCGTTATCAGCAAAATCAGTTTTTAGATCGTTTTCGGGGAAGGCTCATTTTCCCCCTTCACGATCATCGGGGCAATCCGGTTGGTTTTTCCGGAAGATTAATTCCCGGACTCCTTAAGAATGAAAATCAAATGGGAAAGTATATTAACTCTCCCGAAACTCCCATTTATCATAAAGGGGGAAGTTTGTTTGGGTTGTGGCTAACCAAAGATGAAATAAAAAAGAAAAACCAGGCGATTGTGGTTGAGGGTGAGTTAGATTTAATTTCTCCTTGGCAATTGGGAGTGAAAAATGTGGTGGCGATTAAAGGAACCGCTTTTGTCGAAGACCAAATTAAACTGCTTAAGCGCTTTTCGGAAAAGATTATTTTGGCGCTCGACGAGGATGTTGCCGGGAATCAAGCGGCCCTAAGAGGGATCCAGTTGGCTCAAAACCAAGGTTTGGAAATTCAGGCCCTAGATTTAAAGGGTAAGTTTAAAGACCCTGATGAGGCGGCCCAGAAAGATCCGGA
>CBDUUX010000026.1:0-8699 GCA_965370515.1 uncultured bacterium | reverse complement strand
CTAAATTGTGCCGACAGTCAATCTTTGCTCCCCGTATTGGATCAGGTCAGGACCTCGTTTATGGCTGGTTAATGAAATTTGCTCGCCGGATGGGACGATTTTAGAACTTTTCGGTTATTTGATTAAAAGGTCGAAGTATTGGAACAGGATTGGGACTAGTAAGGCTATCATCAAGATTCCTAATACTCCGAATTTGTTTTTCCTAAGAAGGTAAAGAGAAGAAATTATGTAGAATATTTCTATTGGAAAAGTGGTCCATTTACAAAAACCGTGACACCAAACCGCTTCTGAAGTAGGTTGATGACCAAACTCGGTGAAGGCATTATGGATGCCAAAAAGATCAGATAAAATGTCTCTAATTAGGTGCTGGGTTGAGTAAATTAGGGTGATCCAAAGGAACAGTTTTCTAGTCTTGCTTTTCATGGGTAATTTTACCAAAATTTGCTCCCCGTCGTGGACGAAGTTAGAACTGACTTAGCCTTGAATTATTAACCAGATGGGACAATTTTCAAATTAGCTGTTCCCTATAGTATAATTGTTAATTGTGACACCAGAAGTTGCTAGGCCTTCCGATTCAAGTGAAGAAAAACGTAAAAGAAGCAGAGTAGAGTATTTTAAAAGAGAGAGGCCAAGAATAATGTAGCGGTATCTTTGGACTCCTATTACAGTGCACATAACCAGGGATTTTTGGATGTGGATTCGGGAAAATATTAGTGTTGGAGAGGCTCCCCCTTTTTATGGAATTTTAAATTCTGGTGATGAGGAAGATAATATGGTTCTTTTTCCTTGGGTTCGTAGCCATGATAGAGGTTTATATGTGGGTAGTTTTTTTACTAAAATTGAGCCGGAAGCTCCCCTGATTGGCATGACCGAAATGGATGATCTTTGCCGAGGAGTTAATGAATTTTGTGAGGGGATTGCTGATCTAGATTTTGGAGCTAAGTTATTAGCCCGGTGTCATCGCGGTTTAAAAATTCCTTGGGCAGAAGTGGTGTCTATTGGCCGTGCTGTTGAGTTTTTGCCCAATCGTGGACGAGACCAGGACTAATTTAAAATAATTTGCTCGAAGGGCGAAACCTTAATATAACCAAGAGTTTTTCCCATATTATCAAGGTTTTTGAAGATTTCAGGTTTGTGCAGGAATTAAGAGAGGAGATTACTAAAGTGAAACTTTATCAAGATTCACAAGCTAATATTGTATTAGCGTAATCATTGGTGATATATTAATATCAAGTATGGAAAAAGAGGTAGTGCAAAGTAGCGACACCACGACACTTGAGGCTCAATCTGAACCGCAAGAGGTTGCCCAGCCCGCTGTTCAAGTTCCTGAAGCTCCTAGGCAAAAACCTTGGCTTTTTATCGGAGTATCAGCACTAGTCTTGCTTCTTCTTGGAATAACTGGGTTTTTTGCTTATCAGAACTATCAACTAAAAAAACAAGTCTCTGAGACAAAGCCAGGAACAACACCGTCTTTAGTTACTTCCCCACAGCTAACATCAGTTGAGCAGTCCCCGACTTCAGCTGTAAGCAATGTTGAAAACTCTACAGTTGTTTTTGAAAAGGAAGGAAAAATTTTCCTTCTAAAAGGCTTGAGCGCTCAACCCACGGAGGTTGCTAAAGGAAATGGACCAACTCTATCACCAGACCGTTCAAAAATTGCCTATGTTAGGATGGATGAAGATAACAATATCCACCTATACGAAATAGACACCGCTAAAACTGAAGTAATACAAACAAATGAACGGAGATTAAGAGGCGTTTCATGGTCACTAAATGCTAAATATCTAATAACTGATTCGGGAACTGGCCCTATTGGTGGAGGGGCTGTTTTCGAATATCCTGCGGGCAATAAAATCGCTTCATTTGGAACTTACGGAAAAATAGAATGGATTAATAATAATGAGCTTGTATTCGTGGAACCACAGGAGATTTCACCTCCAAGACCATATGGGGGCGGCCAAGGTAGCGGATTAGCCAAGGTTAAATTGCCAAACGGAGAAAGACAAATTCTTGTCCAAGCCAATGGATTAGAAGATTTTAGCCTTCTTAAAGTAAAAAATGGAATAGTTTATTTTTCAAAAAGAACTGTAAAAGCTAATGATGATTGGTCCTATCATGAAAAACAAGAAACCACCTATTGGCAAATGAACAGCGATAGCAGCGGAAAAAAGACAATTTCAAAACCAGAAATTTTAAGCGAAAAGGTTGCTGGCTATCTACCAACAGAATTTTCTGGATATCGAATTTTCTCTGGGCCAATTTTACATCCGAGCCTCAGCAACTGGGTTATATTCGACATAAACAAAGAAGGTTCTATTTACAACGACCCTATTTGCGTCATGGATTTGAATAACCCACAGGGAACCTTTAAACAAATAGCTACCGGTTCATATCCTTCTTGGTAGTTATTGAAGTTTTAAACCAAACTAACTTGGGTATAATAAGCTCCAACTGGCTCGCCGGATGGGACGATTTTCGAACTAAATTGTATGGCATATAGGAGGCCTAACTTTTAGTAACTAGGGCTTGTAAGACAACTTCGGCGGCAGACTCTCTTCTTGGTAGTTCATCCTCATTAAAAACAAACCCTTTTATCTTCCCGCCAGGAGATAATTCAAATTTGCTAGCTGTGTACTGGCGACCTTCTTCTCTAGGGAATCGAATAGCACCACCCTCTTTTTGGATGGCAAGAGCAGCGGTAATTATTTCCCTATCCTTTGAAGGTAAGGTTGGAATTAATTTTGCAAGTACGGCAGTTTCTTCTCCAAGTTTACCACTCAGGAGCAGGGCAGGAATAGCTGCTGGATTATAATGCTCTGGGTCAAGGTAAGCTAAGGCTAGCCGTCTTAACATTTCTGCCGAATGTTCTTTTACCTGATCTATAACTCCCTGTTGTCTTTCGGGATCTAATTGCTCAAAAACTTGACCCCTTGTTTCATTCACATCCCCTCTAAACACTAATCCTGTGAGCATGTCAATAGATCCTAGTAAGGTTACTGTTTGCAAGCGAGGTGTTTCTTCCTGCTGTATTCTAGTTAACTCTTCTGCCACTAGCTCATTAGTTCTTTTAGTGATTTCTCCTTGTCTGTTTGAAGTAGTTGG
This sequence comes from uncultured bacterium, assembly GCA_965370515.1. Lineage (GTDB taxonomy): Bacteria > Patescibacteriota > Microgenomatia > UBA12405 > BS750m-G30 > BS750m-G30. The sequence continues at coordinate 5,597 of CBDUUX010000026.1, read as the reverse complement.
AGGTGTTTCTTCAATTGCTTGCTTCTGAAGTTTACTTCTAAGATCATAGCTAACAGGCCTTCTTCTAGCTTGTCTTGCATCTACCTCTTGAGTCATAAGGTCAACTCTTTCCCCAACAGAGCTTAAGAGATATGGCTGAATTAACTGGGTAGCAAGCTCGTCTTGATCAATTGGTTTTTCCTCTGGTTGGAGTAATTTTCCTAGATCTTCTAAGGAGGGAGGTGTTAACACCTCCATTGTCCCCTCTGTTGATTCTTGATCCATTGCCTTATTATCTAGATTGCTGGTTTATTTGTCAACAATTTAATTAGGATTTTGGCTTTGCTCCCCCTATTGGACGTATTCCGCAACCAAAAGATTGAGTTTGATTACAGCCTGGATGACGTTAAATTATTCTATGCAAGTCTAAAACTTCAAGAGTGAAGTAATTTCAGTTCTACTGGCTTATCGAGATGATTTTTGAGCTTTTAACTGAATAGCTTTTCGTAAAAATCTCTTCTTCCTACGTTGTTTAAATAATCAATCTTTCTTTTTTCATTAAAATCACTCGCCTTACCTCTTTTGAAAAACCAAATACAGTCAAATAATATACTTAACTTGTACACATCGAATAAATGTTTTTTTTCTTTATTGTTTAGAGGCCTATGCTTAGAGTATTCTTCTATGACCTTTTTAGCTCTCCCAAAGTCCATTGTCTTATTATGCGGCCATGCCCAGCGCTCTATTAGGCCTACAAGGTCGAATATTTGGAAAGTGTAATTAGCGTCGTCAAAGTCTAAAAGAGCAGCAAATTTATTGTTTTTAAAAAGTATATTTGAAAAATCAAAATCGCAATGACAAATGCCCTTTGGTAAAGATGCGGGCAACTTTAGCTTTAATAGCTCCTTTCTTACCCATTCAAATTTTTCTTTGGAATCCTTGCCACCTATCTCTTTGGCTTCTTCTTTTGCTAATTTTTCGCAAAGTTCAGGGCTATAATTCAATCGAGCATCTTTATAGACTGGCTTGTAGTTTTTTATCAGAATCTGGAGTTCGGCAACTTTTTTAATAACTTCTTTCCACTGTGCTTCAGTTGGATTTTTTATATGCACACCTTCAATAAACTCAAGCAAGGCGTATGGTTTTTTATTATGGATGCCAACATATTTTCCCTGTCTACTCTTGAATAAGTTGGGGCAAGGATAGCCTTTATTTTTGAGATATTTAATTAAGCTTGCCTCAAACAGAACATATTCTTTTGAGCGAATTTCGTAATACCTAAAAACAATTTTTGTTTTGACAGTTTCAAGTAGATAGTTAGTTTGTACTGTGCCCTTGGTGATGGGGGTTGAGTTTTTATAGTCTCCTAAGTTGTATTTTAAGAGAATATCAATAAAGTCTTTTTTTGAGAATCTAGTTTTGACTGCCACAAAAGAATTATATCAGAACCTGAGGCTAAAACCCTTGCTCCCCGGGCTGGATTCGAACTAAGTTTTTGGAGTTATTCTGGGAAAAAGGGGTTTTCCTAGTTTAATTTTAGTTCCGGGCTTAAGATTGGTCCAGCCGTCTTTGTTTTGCGGGTTTTTGACAAGCAGTTTTTTAATGTCTAATTGTTTGGCGATTTTGGTTGCTGTTTCCGGTAAAAAAGGATAAATTTGCCAGGCAATTTGGTGGAGAGAATCCAAAAGCCCATAAATTACCCAGTTAAATTTTTTCTTGTCTTTTTTAGCCAGTTCCCAGGGCTTATTTTGATTAATGTATTTATCAGCTTCACTAATAAATTTCCAAACCGATTCTAGAGCTTCGCTAGGTTGGCAAAGAGGTAAAAAATGATCAATGTCTTGCCAGGCCCTTTTCCAGTTATGAATTTTTTTGTTTATTCTTAAAGGGTGGGAATCAGGATCTTTAGTAATTTTTGGAATTTTCCCGGCGCAATATTTTTCAACCAAGGAAAGAACTCGGGAAACCAAGTTACCCAGGCCGTTGGCCAAGTCGGCGTTGTATTTTTCGGTAAATCGGGCGATGCTTGCATTAGTATCATTGTTTGCCGGGAATGAACTACCAATTAAATATCTGGTTCCTTCCACCCCAAACTTCTTAACTAACTCCTGAGGAGTGATTTTATTGCCTTGGGATTTGGATATTTTCTTACCATCAATAATATAAAAATCATGGACAAAGACTTTTTTAGGTAAAGGTAGTTCTATTGAAAACAGCATCGCTTGCCAAATTACTAGGTGAAACCAACTGATTTCCTTGCCAACAATGTGTAGGTCGGCCGGCCAAAACTTTTTTTTATTAGGTAAAAATTGGCTGGCGGTGTAATAGTTAAGTAGCGCTTCAATCCAAACATAAATGGTTTGAGAATTATCCCAGGGAACAGGGATGCCCCAGTCAACAGAGGCGCGGGAAAAAGAAATATCATGAACGCCCGCTTTTAATTTAGCCAAAACTTCTTTTCTTTTTCCAGCAGGAAAAACATAATTGGTTTTATCATTCTCAATCAGCTTGATAATTTGGGGCACATATTTGCTTAGTTTAAAAAACCAGTTTTCTTCTTTTTGGTGAATGGTTTTTTCGGGCGGGTGCAGAGGACACCTATCATTAACTAAATCAGTTTCGGTTAAAAATTTTTCACACCCAATACAGTAAAGGCCTTCATAAGTGTCCTGGTAGATATCTCCCTTATCATAAATTTTTTGAATGATTTGGGAGGCTATTTTTTTATGCTTGAGGTCGGTGGTGCGAACAAAATAATCATGACTAATATTTAGTTTTTTCCAAATTTTTTGAAAGCGGGTAGAAACTTGATCACAAAATTTTTGGGGAGAAAGATTTTTCTTGGCGGCTGCCTGGGCCACTTTTAGCCCATGCTCGTCAGTGCCGGTCAAGAAAAAGACCTGGCGGTTGTTAAGGCGGTGGTAGCGGGCTAAAAAGTCAGCCACCAAAGTAGTGCAAGTGTGCCCTATATGGGGCACATCATTGACATAGTAGATAGGAGTAGTAATATAGTATTTTTTCACTTCTTCATTTTAGCACGAGTGACCTTCTTGCTCGCGCTTTTCTGAGGAGGGTTGGTAGCTTTTTTCTTTTGGGGAGTTTTTTCAGATACCAATTTATTAAATTGTTTTTTGAGGCGATTAGCTTTATTTTGGTGAAAAAACCCTTTTTTAACCGCTTTATCAATTTCTGAAGTTACTTTTTTTAAATCTTCCGGGGTTGGCTTTTTTCTAAAGTTTTTAATTGCTTTTCGGACAACATTAAGACTGCGCCGGTTAAAAACGGTTCGGCGCTTGGTTTGGCGTAATGCTTTTTTTGCTGACTTTATGATTGGCATGTTAGTTAGTTAAAAATCTAAAGTTAAAAATTAAAAGGACCGGATACAGTCTAATTTTCGTCAGTTATTCTAGCAGGTTATTGTGAGGGATTCAAGCCCGTGATATAGTCAAATCAATGAGGCTTAAAAACTTGCTGGCTAATGGGAAGAATCTTCTTTCTCGGGAGCAGAACAATATCTTTTCCGCCGCCATGGTTTTGGCCGTAGCCTTTGGTTTATCAGCGCTTTTGGGTATTTTGCGCAATCGCTTGCTGTATGCTCGTTTTTATGCTTGCTGTGCTCCCTACTTAGACGCTTATAATGCTGCTTTTAGGCTTCCCGATATGGTTTTTCAGCTCCTGGTAATAGGCGCTTTATCCGCGGCCTTTATCCCTATTTTTTCTCAGAAGTTACTGAAAGACAAAGATGAGGCCTTTTTAATTGCCCGCTCAATCGGTACTTTTTTGTTTTTAATCTTCATTCCCTTTGCTTTAATTATCTTTGCTTTTGCTCCTTTTTTGTCTTCTTTAATTGCCGCCGGCTTTAACTATGAGCAAATTATTGTGATGGCGGATTTGACTCGGATTATGATTTTTGCCCAAATATTTTTCCTTTTTTCTAATTTAACGACCGGAATTTTGCAGGCCCACAAAAGATTTATTATCCCTGCCCTTTCTCCCTTGATTTATAACTTGGGGATTATTTTGGGGATTGTTTTATTTTCCAACTGGCTCGGGATTTATGCTCCGGCAGTTGGGGTATTGCTGGGAGCAATTGGTCATTTTCTGGTTCAGTTTCCGCTAGCCAGAAGATTGGGTTTTAGATTTAAACCTCTTTTTTCTTTTAAGTTGCCGGAAATTAGGCGAATTTTAAGGTTAATGGTTCCCCGCAGCTTGGCTTTGGGTTTATCCCAAATTGAGTCCACGGTAATTTTGTTTTTTGCGACTGGTTTTCCGGCGGGCTCTCTTTCCTTGCTTTATTTGGCCCAGCAATTGAGCAATCTTTTTTCTCGTCTTTTTGGTTCCACCATTGGTCAGGCAAGCCTTCCTTCTTTATCCGCCCTAAGAGCGGCTAACAAGAAAAAAGAGTTTAACAAGGTCTTTATGGACTCTTTGCTGGAGTCTTTATACTTGAGTGTTTGGGCGGCAATTGTTTTACTGGTTTTGCGCATTCCTTTAGTTCGGTTGGCTTTTGGGGCAAGAGCTTTTCCTTGGCAGGCTACTTTGCAAACCGGTAAAGTTTTGGCCTTTTTATCTCCCGCGGTGGTGGCTGAATCTGGTTCCCAGATTGTGACGCGGGGTTTTTATTCTCTGCAAGACACCAAAAAACCGCTGGTAATTTCTTTAATTTCTTTGCTGGTGACTTTAGTCGTTAGTTTGCTGGGAATTTATTCTTTTGGCTGGGGAATAGCCGGTTTGGTTTTGGCGATTTCTTTATCAGCCATTGTTCGTTTTATTGTTTTACTAATTACTATTTCCTGGCAGCTTCCTGATTTTGCTTGGGGTCGTTTTTGGCAATTTACGAGAAAGACTTTAGTTGTTGGCTTAATTTCTGGGCCGGTTTTCTGGTTTTTACTGCGCCTTTTCGATCAGTATTTACTAAATACTACTCGGGTTTTTGGCTTAATACTTTTAACCGCGGGAGTGCTTTTTGGGGGAAGCTTGGTTTATTTAGGCCTTTCTTTAAAATTAAAGATTGATCAAGCGAGGGTTTTTTTGAAGCTGGTCAAGAAGCTAGTTAACTTTCGCCAGGCTTTTTTAACTTCTCAGACTCATCTTGAGGAGCCCAAAGAGCTTCTTTCTGCCCCTTAGGCGGTATTGACTTTGACTCTTTTTTCTCGATTGACTATACTGAGAAAACAATGGCGAAAAAACAAATCTCTCTACTCTCAGACGCTTCTTTTGATTTGACTATTCAAGGGAGGATTGTTAGTTGGTTGACTACCTGGGGTCGGGCAATTTTAGTTTTGGTGGAGGTAGTAGTGATTGGGGCTTTTTTTTCCCGCTTTTGGTTGGATCGGAAAAATTCTGATCTTTCCGATAATATTCGGCAAAAGCGAGCGATTTTAGAAAGTACTTTGGAGTTTGAGAATGAATTTCGAAGTTTGCAAAAGAGGTTTGTGGAAGCTGATGCTGTTTTGGCCAAAGAAGAAGATCTATTTTTCCCAATGACGATTATTTCCCGCTCTTTGCCCAGCGGGATAATTTTGAAAAGTTTTTCTTTTAGTCAAAAAGAAGAAGGATCAACTGCTACCTTAATTATTTCTGTTTTTTCGGAGCGTAGTCTTTCTTCTTTTATTTCC
>CBDUUX010000025.1:0-8917 GCA_965370515.1 uncultured bacterium | reverse complement strand
TCTCGCCAAATCATTATTGATAAAAAACTCAAACCTGTCTCTTGGGCTAACTGGTCTGATAATCTTTCTCTTAATGAATTTTCTTTTTCCGCCGAAAATCTAGTTGATTTTAAAATCATAGTTAAAAACAGCGGCGAAGCTGATTTAACTAACATTGAGGTTGTTGACACCCTTCCTGGTTCCGTAAACTTTATTTTCGGTCCTGGTGATTATAATAAAGACAATCATCAAGTAACTTGGAAAATCGATCGACTTTCTCCTAATGAAGAAAAAGTATTTAAATTAAGAGTCCAGGTAATTAGCGCCAGTGAACTACCTAAGGACGGCGCTTTTCCTGTGGTAAATAAGGTAAAAGTAACCGCTGAAAGTGGAGAAACTGACCAAGATACAGCTCAATTCTATATTAAAGGTAAGGTTGAACAGCTCCCTGAAGCTGGGATTAACCTCGCCCTCGGTACAGCCCTAGCTTTAGGCGCGATCGGTGCCGGTTTCCTAAGTCGAAAATTCGGCCGCGGCGAACTCTTAAGTTAATGGTTTAAGGGCAGCTAACTAAAAACTAACTGCTGCCCCAGATAGCTGTACCTTAAAAATTAACTCTCTTTCAATCAACTCTCATATATTAAGCTCGAGACTAAGCTGTTGAGAGCAAACTAAAAGTTTGCTTTTAGCTCTTGTTCTCAGCAGTTTTGATAGGTGGCTGGAGATAGCTAGTCAATAGCTGACTAAACTATTGAAAGTCGCACTTTAACAACTCTCGGGAAAAATCTCCTTTCAATCTCCCCTGGCTATCCCCCAGATAGCAGTAAACAAACAAGTTTACTTCTGCCTGGGGGAGCTCTCGGGGAAAGGACAATACCAATGTGAAGAAAGATCTTAGAGGCACATGGCATCGAAGGGATGGAAGTTTCGCGTCAAGCGAGGAAGCTGAAAGCTTCCTGAAAGGAGAAGGTAAAGTGAAAGGCGAAAGAAAGTGGGAGTGGGGGTGGCTATGGCTCGTGCTAGTGGCCCTGCTCGGACTTGCCCTCTGGGGCATGTACAAGTGGGGGGGTAGAAACACTGCCACCGCCATGCGACCAACACCGACCGCGCAAGCGATGGAGCCAGTCAGCACACCGGCAACTACCGAAGAACAGGAGATTCCGGACTGTGAAAACGTAGGCTGGGCCCAAGAAACAATCGGCCTAGCTGTGGTCAAGTTGAGCACGGAAAACTGTGCATTTACATGGAACAGTTCACCGATGGCAACTGGACCTGCCAACTGCGATGAAGGTTGGATGTGTACTCTTCACCAAGAAGGTGAGGAAAACGCTCAGGTTTTCGAGGGCGAAAACGATCTGCGAATGAGAATCACTCGCGGAACTTTCCGCTACAAGCCTGGGTACCCGTCCTACGACGCAGTGCACACAGCCTGCAATCTGCTGGCCAAGGAACAGGAAAATGGGAGGACCCAGAATCCTTCCTTCGGCGTCGATCCGGGTAACATCAGTTGCCCCACAAAGACGGCGATGCACATCGTTGACGATGGCGGAGGCATCTCATCTACCCTCGACAACACTGACGAGGAATCAGAGGTGACTATCACCGTCGAAGACCAAGAGTCTATCGAAATCGGACAAGCGGAGATCACCTCCATCTGCCCGGTCATCACTGATCGCGAACTGGATGCACTGCCAGATGGCGGTTGCAAACTGGCCTGGGAAGGGAGCGTATACGAAATCGTCGTACCTGCCGGCTGGATGGCCTACTACTGGAACGGCACAGACGCAGTCTGGGCTCAACCAGGAGAAAGCATCTCCACTGGCGACGCCACCTTCTACAACAAGGACAGTTAGTTTCACCCCCGAGAGCTGGTTCACGGCACATTGTTTCTTCTGACTTGTCAGAGAACCAATAATTAGCGCAAGCTAATGCCGTGAACCACCCTTTTTGTTTTCAAATTAACTTTGAAAATAGAAAGGGTGATTTTTAAAAAACAATGAAAACTTTAAGTTTCGTTATTCCTGTATATAACGAAGAAAAACGAATTGGAAAAACCATTAAAGCTCTGCAAAAGGGCTTTAATTTTAATGGCTTAAAGCTAAAAGAAGTTATTTTTGTTGATGATGGCTCCACTGATCAAACTAAATTTACCCTAGAAAAAGCTGTCTTTGACCTTAGAAAATCCCTAAAAGCAGAAATTAAAATCATTTCCTATAAAAAAAATAAAGGAAAAGGCTTTGCGGTTAAAACCGGCATGTTGGCTTCTAGCGCTGATTATACCCTGCTATTTGACGCCGATATGGCTACCCCTTTAAATGAGCTAAGTAAGTTTTTACCCTTAATTGAGAAAAGAGTGCCGGTTATTATTGGAACCCGAAAAAACGGGGAATCAACCGTTAAAAAACCTCAGCCTTTATATAGACAAATTTTAGGAAGAGGGTTTACTTTACTTTCCAACTTAACTTTAAACACCTGGGTAACCGACTTTACTTGCGGGTTTAAAGCTTTTTCTAAAGAAGCTAAAGGTGAAATCTTTAGTAAAAGCACGATTAACCGCTGGGGTTACGACGCGGAAATATTATTCTTGGCTAAAAAATTTGGTTTTGAAATTCAAGAAAAAGCTGTTTTCTGGTACGACGATAAAGACAGCAGGGTCAATCTGCTTAAGGACTTACCCCAAACCTTTGGGGAATTAATTAAGATTAGAATTAATCATTTTCAGCTTCCGGTTTCAATAAAAGCACTTAACAAGTATTTTCTGGCTAAAACAAGTCACTTGCCCATCTTGACGGATTGAGATCATTTTTGATACAATCTAACTGTTAGTTTTCTTATCTTCTGCCCCAAAAGAAAGGGGGTGAAAATATGTCTATAGAATTAACGCGCAGAGAATTTCTAAGGTATGCAGGGACAGTGGGTATAGGAATAGCAACAGGAGTTGGAATCGCTTCATGTGCCGACGAAGAGAAGGGCGTAACCACTTCGACAAAGAAGCCCACTATAGGAGCAGATAAAACTCCAGCGATAGAACCAACGCCAGCAATGGCAGAGGTTAAAAAAGAGGAGTTCTGGGGACCGGCTGGAACCGCACCCCAAAACCGTCAAGAAGCTTCTCGCCTCTTGGGTGTGCCGGAAGATACGCTCACCGAGCTTTTTCCCGAACCAGGAAATCCAACCGTGATTGGCTGGGTCATTGGCAAGCCCCCCTATGATTCCAAGTGGCAAACTATTATTCCGGCTGGTACCTGTGTCGACTTTGCTCGGAGTACTTCTAACTTAAGAGGAGAAAGGGAATGGGAAGTTGCCTATGAGAAAGCAGATTGGAATCGAGCTCAGATGGGAAAAGACGGCGAATTTGAAGGTCACAAGGCAACCATTTATTGGACTCCTTGTGAACCCGGAGATGGCACGCCTGTACAGCAATAAGCGGGAACATTCTTTTTTGAGAAAAGGCCAAAATCCCCTTCGTCTAACGGGGGGGAAGTTGGTTTTTATCAGCTTGAGCTTCCATTACTGGTTAGTTTTCAAGTATAATTAGGGATATAAAATGAAGACAGCAAAAGGTCTATTTCTGGGCTTGTTGTTATCTCTGGTTATCACTCGCTTCTTTTTTCTTGATCACCGGCAGCAAATTATCGGAGACGGAGGGGATAATTATGAATATTTTGCCTTTCAAAACCTGGTTAAGGAAAATTTAGAAAACGGACAATATCCTTTAGCTCATACCAATACCCTAAGGTATCCTGTTGGCTTTAATTTAGGACTTGGGTATGATGGCGTCTTTGCTGTTTTCACAGGCGCTACCCTAGGCTTGTTCCTCTCTTCAGGATTAGCTTACAACTTAAGTGTTGTTCTAATATTAACCCTTAACTTTTTCTCCGCCTATTGGCTTACTCTCAAAATCTCTCGTTCTTCCTTAATCAGCTTCCTGGCTGGAATTACCTATGGTTTTTCTCCATATGTATTTGCGAGAATTAATTCTCATCTTAACCTGGCTTTCATTGCCGGCTTTCCTTTTTTAACTTATTCATTAGTCAATTTCTACCAAAAAGGGTTAAAAAAAGAGCTAATCAAGGGCAGAGATATTGCCTGGATTTTTTTCTCTCTCTTGCTAGTCGCCTGGGGCTCACTTCAATATTTAATCTTAACCACTGAAGTTCTTTTAATCAGCCTCTTTCTCGGAAATTTATTTTTTAAAGAAAAGGCAAAGTCTTTTATTAGCACTTTAATCAATAGTTTTAAAACCAAGGGAACTAGCTGGCTGATCTCTTTGTTTGTTTTTAGCGGCACTTTTCTGCTTTTCTACTATCAATACATCCTGGCGATTGTTACCAGCAATCTTATTTGGCTGGATAAGCTTCCTGATTATTTAGCCCACGGAAGACCAACTTTACTTGATCTTTTAGTGCCCAATGGATATTCAGGAAAGATTTGGGGAACTATTAACCCCTCTTCAGCCTCAATTGAAAAAGTGGCTACTCCGGGAATAGTTACCTGGCTATTGTCTTTACTTTTGTTAATCAAGCAAAAGAACTCTAGGAAAAAATTTCTTTATTTAATTGCCATTTTATCTATCTCTTTGTTAATCCTGGGATATCCACGATTACCCCTTCTTGTGGAAAGCGGTCGCTGGGTAATTATTCTTAACTTGTTACTATTAGCTTTAATAATCCAAAATAGTAAATATCTCTCTAAACTAACTATTACTTTCTTTTGCCTTCTTCTCCTGCTAGAAAGGTTTAGCTTTTCTATTTACACTTCCCCCTTATTTCCAGAGTCAACAGCTAAAATTATTAGAAACAGCCCTGGAGAAGCAGCTCTTAATATCCCCCTATCTAAGTACTCTGCCTATTACAGCGCTTTTCCTTTCAGCTGGCAAAAAAAAATCATTGATGGCTATTTTCACTTCACCGCTGATAATAATCAAGCTAATCAATTTCTGGATAACAATTTAATTAATCGCTACATTTGTGAAAACGAAAAACATCAGGTCGAGAAATTATCATTTCAAGAATCAGACTTAGAAAATACTCTTAAACTCTTGAAGGATAATAATATAAAAACTATCGTTCTTCATAAGGACCCTTCTTATTCTAAATTTTTACACGATGAGTGTAAAAACGTTCGCTACTGGTGGTACAACTTTAATCCTCGAATAATTAAGATTGAGGAAAAAACCACGATAATTAAGGCAAAAACTGTTGAATTAACTGATTATAAAAACTTTAAAGTAAAACTATATTTCCCTTCTGCAGGTAATTTTAATTTAGTTGGCTTTTCAATCTTCCCCAATTTTCTAACCGATTCAAAAGTTACTCTTCCTCAAAAAAAAGTTATTCATCCTACTTGGAAACTTAAAGGGGGAAATCTAACTACTGATAACGAGCCACTCATTTCATTACCTGTTAAGCCAGGAGAGGAAATTATAATTTCCTCTCAAAAAGAAATCAATGAGCCAATTTATTTTACTTTGTTTTATGAGTTTAACCCCCTAGGTACAAAAGAATATAAGGAGCCTCCTATAGAATCAATTTTTCAAAATACAAATATAGAAATCTTTGTTATAAACTAAGAAGATGAAAAAAATAGATTTGATTACTATTTCCAGCTACCCTGAAAAAGGTTTAATCCACGGCAAAAAAACAGTGGGTGTCGCCTCTTACGCCAAAAACACTCTTTTAGCTCTTTCTCAAGCAAAAAAAGGAAAGTTAAAAATATTAGTTTTGGCTGAAAAACTAAAAGGAGAGCCGATAAAATACCAGGAAAAAAATATTCAAATTGAAAGATGTTGGCAAAGGAACAGCTCCCTAGCCTTTTTTCAAATCTTAAAAGAAATTGGAAAGCATAAAACTAGACAGATTTTAATTGAGTTTGAAATGGCTATGTTTGGCAATCCCCTTCTTAATATCTTTTTTCCCTTTTTTCTACTTGTTTTAAAACTATTGGGTAAGAAAACTACGGTAGTTATTCACCAGGTTGTTTTAGATTTTACTCAAATGAGCGGTCATTTAGGACAGTCTCAAAAAAGCTTAAAAACAAAAATCATGTCTTTTTTGGCTAAAATATTTTTCTTTTTGGTGGTTAATTTGACTGACCAAATAATTGTTTTTGAAAAATTTATTAAAGACCGCTTAAATAAGATGGTTAAAACTAATAAGATAGTTGTCGTCCCTCATGGGGTAGAAATTAGCCAAACGAAAATTAAACCAGAGCAGGCTAAGGAAAGACTGGGTTTTACTAAAAATGATTTTGTCATCACTATTTTCGGTTTTCTGGCTTGGTACAAAGGAACTGATTGGTTAGTTAATACTTTTTCTGAGTATCTTGAAAAAAATAGAAAATCCAACTTTAAACTAGTTTTGGCAGGTAGGCCTAACCCCAATCATTTAAACAAAGAGTATTATCTTAGATATTTAGAGCAGATAGAAGCAATCGCAAACAAACATCCGGGCAAAATAAGACTGGCTGGTTTTATTAAAGAAAAAGAAATCCCTCTTTATTACCAGTCTTCTGACCTGCTTGTTTTTCCTTATCGCACTAGCATGTCTTCTTCCGGACCCTTAGCAATGACTTTTACCAACCAAAGGCCATTTTTAGTTTCCCGCTCACTGGCAGATATTCTTGAGACTAATGACATTACTCATTGCTTAAAAAAACTAGGTCTTACCAAGAAGGAACTTAGCTTTCCCTTGGAAAAAAAGTCTTTTTGGAAAAAAGTTAAAAGCATCCAAGTAAACTCTCAAAAAAGGGGCAAAATCATTCAGCTAGGAAAAGAGATTACCCTCAAAAGAGAGTGGTCTAAAATTGGGGTTCGGTATGCCCAAATTCTTTTTGGGAAAGAATAAATGAAAAAGAAAATTAACAAACACTGGGATTATTTTGTTTTGGGTTTAATTTTGCTGATTATTTTTGCTACTAACTTTACCCCTGGAACTTATTTGGCCGGCTGGGACAACCTTTTGCCTGAGCTCAACATATTCCTAAACCTTAAGCGCTCTTTTCTGGCTGTTTGGCAAGAATATCAGGGCCTAGGATTAGTAGGGGGAATGGGTCACGCTACTGATTTAGTAAGACAAATTATTCTCCTTCCCTTTATTTTGCTTTTACCTAATAGCTGGATTCGCTACCTATGGCATTTTGCGATGCTTGCTCTTGGTACTTTTGGAATACTTACTTTAGGAAAAAAAACTTTTAAGTTTAAAAGGTCTGTAGCTTTTCTAACCGCTTTATTTTATCTCTTAAACTTCGGAACTATTCAGCTTTTCTGGGCCCCTTATGAATCTTTTACCTCTTTTTGGGGCTTTTTCCCCTGGTTAATCCTTAGCTTTTACCAGCTTTTGAAAAATAAAGACCGCTCGAGCTGGGTTAAATTTATTTTAATTAATTTTTTAGCAATTCCTAGTTTCTATTTACAAACAATTTTTTTCATATATTTTCTTTGTCTTATTCCCTTAAGTGTAATAACAATTCTAAAAAGACCAAAAGAAAAAGTTTTAATTATTAAAGCCTTTTTTACTCTTTTTTTGATTAATTCTTTTTGGCTTCTGCCAACTACTTATTTCTTAATTACTAATCGTCACCATCCTCAACAAGCCTTAATTAACCAAATGTCTTCTCAAGAAACTTTTTTACGTAATCAAAAAAGAGGAACCATAAAAGACCTCCTCCTACTCAGAGGCTATTATTATGATTTCCCCGATAGAGAACAGCCCTTAATGATTCCCTGGCAAAACCATTTCTCCCAAAATACGTTTTTAGTCTTTGGTTATTTTCTTGGCAGCCTAGCAATTACCGGCATTCTAATCTTTCTTTTTAAACTGTTAAAAAAGAAAAGAGAGAAAGCAAGGCAAGAACTTTTAGGAACATTGTTTATTTTTCTAATTGTTTGTTTTGCTCTACTATCGGCTACCCCTCCTTTTTCCTGGTTAAATAAAGTCTTAAGAAGCTATCCTTTTTTAAACCAAGCTTTACGCTCACCTTTTACAAAATTTATTGTTCCTGTTACTTTTTCTTTTTCAATCTTTTTCGGACTTGCTCTTAAAGAAATTGTGAAAAAACTAAACTCTAGAATAATTGTTCTACTTTTAACAGCTGTTTTCTTAATTTATTCCTCTCCTGTTTTTAAAGGCAACTTTATTTATCCTAAAATGAGAGTCTCCATTCCAACTGAATATTTTGAAACCTTTGCCTTTTTGAAAAACGAGTCTAAAACAGCCCGGATTGCTAATTTACCCCAAGGTAGTTTTTGGGGCTGGACCTCTTATCGCTGGGGATTAAGAGGGTCTGGTTTTATTTGGTATGCGATTGAACAACCCATTTTGGACCGAGCTTTTGACGTTTGGAGTCTAAAAAATGGAAAATATTGGGAAGACTTAAATTATGCCCTCCAAAATCAAAACCAAAAAGAGCTTGAGGCGGTTTTGAGTAAATACCAAGTTGAGCTTGTTATTTTTGATGACCATCTTACTTTCCCAGGTGAAAAAATTTATGCCAAGCAAGCTCTAAATACAAAATTACTTTTAGAAAAATCAAGCAGACTTAAAAAAGTAGCCAGTTTTGGAGAAATTGATATTTATCGCTTTGATTCAACAACTAATCCTTACTTAACTAAGTCTCCAAATAGACAATTAACTTTAGATTTTAATAGCTACGAAATGGTTTTCCCAAACGAAGAGAATAAAAAACTCTTCCTTCCCAACCCAATTAGCACTGATTGGTTTCCCACTCACTTCATTCGCTGTAATAAAAGCTTAGGGGGGGAAAGAGATCTGCAAGAGATTGTTGAAAACAATGAAATGATTATTAGGCTCACCTCAGAACATGATGACGCCTGCGCCACTTGGTGGTTTGGGGAACTGCCTCTTAATTTGGGCTGGTTAGTAGAGATAGAATATCGCAATCTCCAGGGCCATCCTTTAATTTTCTCAGGATGGAATGA
>CBDUUX010000024.1:0-8980 GCA_965370515.1 uncultured bacterium | reverse complement strand
AAAGATCAATGAGGTTATTCAGCAAGACCCCTTTCATTTAGCCCGAGTAGATGAAATTAAAGAAAAAGTAGAAGATGCTAATAAGTTGAGACTAATCGCTGACTATTTGGCTCGTGAACTTAAAAAAGCCTATTCTTTGGGGAAAGCCATTGATCCAATTGTTTTAATGCGCTTGACAGCCGGCATGACTCCCGGACAAATGGCTGATCAGGTGGCTTATATTACTGATGCCCCAATGATTGAAAAGCAAAAAATACTAGTAACTGTTTCTACCAAAAAGAGGTTAGAGCTAGTAACTCAGCTTATTTCTCGGGAGATTAAAGTTTTGCAGCTGGAGAGAAAAATTGAAAGTAAAACTCAAGGTAAGTTTGAAAAGGGAATGCGCCGCTCTATTTTAGAAGAAAAGCGCAAAACTATTGACAAGGAATTAAGAGGCCTGGGAATAAACAAGGAAAATAACGAGGTTGCTCAGCTGAGGAAAAAAATCAAAAAAGCAAAGATGAGCAAGGAAGCGCGAAAAAAAGCCACGGGGGAGCTGAAAAGATTAGCGCAAATGCCACCCATTGCTCCCGAGGCAAGCTATATTCGCACTTATTTAGAGTGGTTGGTGGAGGTTCCTTGGAGCAAGAGAACTCCGAATAATGTCACTATTGAAAAGGCTTCTCGAGTTTTGAATGAAGATCATTATGGCTTGAAAGAAGCCAAAGAGCGGGTCTTGGAATACTTGGCTGTCATGAAGCTTAAAAAAAAGCAGAAGAGCAAGGAAAAGACTTCTAATATTTTATGTTTTATTGGCCCTCCGGGAGTAGGAAAAACCTCGATTGGAAGATCGGTGGCCAGAGCGATGGGGAGAAATTTTGTGAGAATGTCTTTGGGAGGAGTGAGAGACGAGGCGGAAATCAGGGGACACAGAAGAACTTATGTTGGGGCAATGCCCGGCCGGATTATTCAGGGAATGAAGAGCGCGGGCACTAAAAACCCAATTTTTATGCTGGATGAAATTGATAAAATCGGAACTGATTTTCGGGGAGATCCTTCTTCGGCCCTACTCGAAACTTTAGATCCAGAGCAAAACAAGGGATTTTCTGATCATTATTTGGAAGTTCCTTATGATTTATCAGAAGTGTTTTTTATTGTTACGGGAAATGTCCTGCAAACTATTCCTCCGGCCCTAAAAGATCGATTGGAAATTATTCGCTTTTCGGGCTATACCCACGATGAAAAGCTCAAAATTGCGAAAAAATATTTACTGCCTAAACAAATTGGGCAAAATGGGTTAACCAAAAAACAACTTGTTCTAACTAATCCTGGTTTAATGGAAATTATTAGGCATTATACGCGGGAGGCGGGAGTGAGGGAATTAGAGCGGATGATTGCTAATATCGCTCGGAAAATTGCCAAAAAAGTAGCCAGTAAGAAGAAAATTCCCACCAGTTTAGGCCCTAAACAGGTAAAAGATTTACTCGGAGTAGTTCGCTACACTGATCGCTCTCGAGAGCGAAAAAATGAGCAGGGAATGTCTACCGGTCTGGCTTGGACTCAAGCCGGGGGAGACATTCTTTTCATTGAAGTTGCTTTAATGCCTGGGGGAGGGAAGATTTTTTTAACCGGGAAACTGGGCTCGGTAATGAAAGAATCTTGTCAGGCAGCCGTTTCTTATATTAGGAGCAATTGGAAGGCCCTGGGAGTGAAAAAGAATTTTGCCAAAGAGCTGGATATTCACATCCATGTACCCGAAGGAGCGGTTCCCAAAGATGGTCCTTCGGCGGGGGTAGCGATTGCTAGCGCCCTGCTTTCGGCACTCACTAAAAAGAAGGTTAATTGCTTAACGGGGATGACCGGAGAAATAACTTTACGGGGTAAAATTTTGGAAATCGGGGGACTGAAAGAAAAGGTGTTGGCGGCCCATCGGGCAGAGTTAAAAACGATAATCTTGCCTAAGGGAAACAAAAAAGACTTAAGAGAAATACCGAGCAAAGTGAAAAAAGATTTAAAGTTTATTTTTGTGGAAAACTTAAATCAGGTTTTTAAAACCGCTCTTGTTTAACTCTTGATACTTCGGGTTTCTTTCGGGTATATTGGGATAGGTGAATTTATATGAAAAAATTTTTATTTTGGGCAAACCACTGATATTTCTGGCGTTAATCAAGCTAAAGTTAATGGGGGGCGTTTGTCGGTTATTTAAAGTACCCGGAATTGGGCCAGGCTCAGCCAAGAAAATATTAAATATGAGAAAAGAAAGAAAGATTAAAGATTTTTATCAGCTCCAGGGAAAGAGATTACAAATACAGAAAATGCAGGAGTTTGTTTGCTTTTAACCTGATTTATTTTTCTCATGTGTTGACCCAAAAACACCCCCGAGGTGGTCCGCCAGCTGGCGGACTCGGGGTGGGGAGCAGAATTAGTGATATAATCAATCTGGTAAAATGAAACTGGTGAATAAAAAAGACTTAATTGTCTGGGGAGTGGTTGCTGTTACCCTTTTAGGGTTAGTTTTTGTTTTGGGACGGGGATTAAAAGTTGAAAAAAAAGATAGTGAAGTTACCTCAGGGTTAAAATTAGAAAATCAAAAGTTAGAATTAGTTGAAGAAGAAAAAGGGGAGTTAGGAGCAATGGAAATAGACAAAAACAAAAAGTACAGCGCAATTTTACAAACCAGTGAAGGAGAGATTGAAATTGAGCTTAATGCTTCTCAAACTCCAATTACCGTTAATAATTTTGTTTCTTTGGCAAATAAAGACTTTTATAACGGCACTATTTTTCACCGGGTGATGAAGGGTTTTATGATTCAAGGTGGAGATCCTAATGGAGACGGAACTGGAGGACCTGGTTACACTTTTGCTGATGAGCCTTTTACCGGTGAGTATGAGCGGGGAGTGGTGGCGATGGCTAATGCGGGCCCCAATACTAACGGTAGTCAGTTTTTTATTATGCACCAAGATTACGCTTTGCCAAAAAACTATGTGATTTTTGGAAAAGCAGTAAAAGGAATGGAAGTGGTGGATAAAATTGCCAATGCTCCGGTAAAGGCTGGTTTATCCGGAGAGAACTCAACTCCAGTAAAGTCGGTAATGGTCGAATCGGTGGAGATTATTGAGGGGTAAGTTTTTTTTGTAAAGCCTTCTTGGTATAATGAAAACTGTTATTAGTTTAAATTTAAATATATGAATAAAAATCTACTGATCGGAATCGGAGCGGTAGTTCTTATTGGAATTGCTGCTTTTCTAGTTAATAGTTCGCAGAAATCATCTTTGCAAGAGGCTTTAACCGAAGTATCTCAGCCTCAAGAAGAGGCTTCGGGCCTAGGAAAGATTAGCGGGACCTTAAAAGATTTACTTGTCCGAGGTACTCCCATGGAGTGTACTTATGCTTACGCGGTTGAAGGTTTAACTACCAGTGGAACTCTTTATCTGTCTGGTAAAAAAGTACGGGGTAATTTTGAAACTACCCAGGGAGATGGGCAGCCAATTGAAAGTGGCATGGTCCAGGATGGAGAGTATGTTTATATTTGGTCGTCTCAACAGCCTCAGGGGACAAAGATGAAGATTACTGATGCGGATTTAGATGAAACAGGAAGTGAGGGCTTAGCAGAAGAGTATGACCCAATGTCTTTTGAGGAAATGAACATTGATTATTCTTGTAAGGCCTGGAGGGAAGATGCTTCATTCTTTGCTCCTCCGGCGGAAATAGAGTTTCTTGACCTTGGTCAAAAAATGGAGGAAATTGGGGAAGCCCAATGCGATGTTTGTGATAGTTTGCCTGAAGGAGAGGGAAAAGAACAGTGTTTAGAGAGCTTAGGGTGTAAGTAAAAAATTAAAGACATCATCGCTTTCGCGCTCCGCCTTTTTGTTTTTTCTGCGCGCGCGATTTTTTACTAATTGCTAAGAGAGAGGATGGGGTGTTTTTCAAATTCATTCCAGCCTCCATCAGGCCAGAATTCTTCGAACCCGCTTCTTAGTTCTTTAAGCCCGGGATGAGGAATCCCGGCTTGCTCCTGAGCGTATCTGGTTCCCAGAAAAGCCCAAAGACCCGGTCTTTGGGCTTCTAAAAGAGCGGCTGCTTGGGCGGCTAAAGTAATTTTGCCCCAGATCGTTTTTTGGATACTAAACCAAGAGCCGCTTTCATCCCACCAAAGCTCATTTTGCCAGTCATGATTTTGGTAATCAGCGTATCTTAAAGGCAAAACGTAGGAGCCGAGAACTTGAACAGCCACCATTTCTGCCACCCCCTCGACTATTGCCTGGGTGTTGGCCGGGGCAAATCTGGTGGCGTATTCATGGGCAACGCCACGACCACCCAAGTCAATGAGAGCAAGACTATCAGCTTCCGGGGAAGAGGATAGATTTGTTTTAGAGTGGCGGATTTTTACCCTTTGGCCAATCGGGAAAGATTCTACCGGAAAGCCGAGTCGCTGGAGAACCGCCCTTGTTTTACGGATTGTTTCTACTGCCAGGCTTTTTTCTCGAACACCGAAGTCTCCCTGAAAAACGATAGGGAAAGGCTCTTGGAGCCCTTTTTGGTAAAGAATAATTGTTTCCAAGGAATCTTTATCAGGAATTTGGAGTGAATCGCCAGTCCAAATGAGATTTGGATCAGTAATTTTTTCTTTGTTGGCCCTTGTTAGATCAAGCACAGAAACTCCATAGAGGTTACCAATGCTGGTTAGGGTTTCGTCCTTTTTAACTATATGAATATTAGTTAAGCCCAGGGCGGTTGGTGGCCCGATTAAAAAGCGAGCGAGGCCGGCGGCAGCTGCTTGTAAAAGTTTTCTTCTAGAAAGCTCTAGGGATAAAATCTCTTTCATTTAAATATCTTATATTATATCATGAATTAGTGAGGAATTTAGAGCAAGTCAGAACACATTTTGCCTCCCCCAGCTAGGCTCCCGCGCTCAAGCTTGATTGTGGGTGAATCAAGCTTTTTACACTTGACAAACACAACGTCTTTGTTATAATAATGTTATAATTCATAAGAGTTACACGGAGTATAACAATTAAGAAAGGAGAAAGATGTTACAAAAAATTATTAGCGTAGGCAATTCCGCGGCAATTACTTTACCCAAAGGGTTTTTAGAAGATGTTGGTTTAAAAGTGGGGGACAAAATTAGGGTGAGGGCGGATAGTGATACCAAAACTATGCTGATTGAAGCTGATGTTGATAAGATTAAGCCTGGTTTAAGTAAAGATTTTGTTAGCTGGACAGGGAAATTTATTAAGAAAAATCGTTTGGTTTTGGAAGAGCTAGCGAGTAAATGACTGAATATTTAGGCCTTGAGGAAGTTCTTTATCTTCATCAAGAAATTATTAAAAAAACTGGAGGCAAAGAGGGGATTTTAGACTTTGGGCTGCTTCACGCCTCGATTGAAAGGCCAAAAGCGAGCTTTGGGGGCCAGGATTTATATTTTGATATTTTTGCTAAAGCGGCGGCTTTAATTCATTCTTTAGTTCTTAATCACCCCTTTATTGATGGAAATAAGAGAGCTGGCTTAGTAGCCATGATTCGGTTTTTAGAAATAAATGGAGTTAGTTTACAAGTAACTACTGATGAGCTACTAAAATTAGTTTTAGATATTGAAGCAAAAAAGTATTCTATTAAATCATTATCTTCTTGGATAAGAGAGCATATCGTATCTCCAGTTTTAACTTAAACTTTTACTCTTATAAATGTCTTTTTCCAAATAGTGATCCCAATGGGAGTTGAATTAAACATCTTGGGCATGTTTTTAGCTCTAAGGAGTTGGGGATATCTTATAAGTCTAAATTGCTAAAGTAGGAGTAGGTTCTTCTATTGCCACTGTTGGGCTCGGGGTAATTGTTGCCGATGAAGTGGCTGTTGGTTGGAGGGAAATGGTTGGGGATCCAGTTGCTTCTTCTGAAGTTTCCACTGGAAGCCTTTTAAAAATACCGCCCGCTCCGCCAGCAATAAGGTGAATTCTCTTGACCACTAAACCCCCCTCCTCGCTTAGTTCTCCTACGGCTGCAATTCTTTGGCCAATCTCTAAAACATCTAAAGAAGCGTCAGTTACTCCTTTAATTTTAACAATTGTTTCCTCGGTAGCTACAATTGTGTAGGTCCGATCACGCTGGATTTGGTGGGCTAAAGTAATCGTATTGCCATCAATACTAGTAATTATTCCATGAACAGCCCGGCGCTTAGATTGCTTCATGTTCTTGGCTCTTTTAACATAGATTTTAGTAGCCCTTTTTGGTTTACCGCTGTCAGTTGCTTCAGCATCATCAGTAGTAATAACTGCCGCCACATCCTCTGCCTGAAGAGAGCTAAGCTTTAAGGCTTTTTTATCCGACCCGATAATCTTAGTAGCTTTATCTACCTTAGTTTTTACTTTACTCTTTCCCTTGTTGATAACCGTAATAGAATCATCAGTTATTTCCTCAACTTCGCCAATGAGAGCTTTGGCTGGCTTTGCCTCTTCTTTTTTAACTTGCCCAGGAGGTGTTTCTGAGGTTTTTTTGCCCTTAACCTGATCTTCATCATAGACCAAGTCTAAAGTTAGAGTTTCTTCTTTGCCATTTTGAGCAATGGCTAGAATAGTTAGGGTGTTAATGCCCGTTTCTAAAGCAAGGGTTCCTTGGAAATTCCCTTGAGTGTCAGTTTCAACCGAATTCTCATCAGTTTCTGTAAAAAAAACAATTGTTGATTTGGGTTGAGCTTTGCCTTTGACAGTCACTACTCCGTCTAAAATTATATCTCCACTGGCTGGGCTTTCAAGCGAAAGACCCAAGACTGGCTTGACAACTGAACCGGTAATTAAGGGGGGAGAACCATTAGAAGGAGTTAATTTGATTATTTGCCAGTAAGAAAAGCTTAAAAGGCTTATGGCTGCTAAAAAAGTTCCTCCTAAAATAAAAACAGACTGCTTGCGAGTGAGAGACTTTTTTAGTAAAGCCTTAAGAGAAAAAGGAGCCGTTTGGTTATTGACTAATTCAACCGGTTGGTTGGTAGACAAGTTTTCTTCTTCTAAAACCATTGGTTGATTATAGAGCATATAAACAGAAATAGTCAAAGGGAATAGGGTTTTAGAGTTGGGGAGAATATTTAGCGAAGGCTGTCGAGTTACATTTTATTTGAATACTCAACGTAGAGTTTTTCTCTGTTTTCTCCAAACTGCTTAAGTTGCCTTACAACACTTTTACAAGCTTCATGAATCTGGGGCTTTTTACTGAGGTGTTTAGGAGTGACATTTTGGGCACACATATCCTGTCTTTTCTTTGTATCTAGTCTCTAGTTTAACGATTAAATAGGTTTTTGAAGAAATTAGAGACTTTTTGGAAAAAGGATAGGGAAGGGGATGAGGTGGGTTCTGTTGGGGGAGGAATTTAGAGTAAGTCAGAACACATTTTGCCTCCCCAAACCTTTAGCTCCGCGCTAAAAGCTGACTGTGGGTGATCAAGCTTTTTCGCGCTCCGCCTTCCGCCTGTCGGCGGTTTTTATGCGCGATTTTTTATGCTCGATTTGTTAGAAAAATAGATAAATAATTCACAAATTGGACATATACTTCTAAAACTATTCAAAAACATCTGAGGGGTTCACCAAAAGTTGAAAACTTACGATTGCGTTTTATCTTTTTTTATTTTACCCTTTTGCTTTTGTTTTTTTTGATAAAGAACAAATCCAACCCCACCTACAAATACAAAACAAAAAATAATAATCACACCAACAACTGTTTTGGATATACCAAGTAACTTATCGTCGTTTTCGTCTGTAGCCTTCGTTTGTTCAGATTCTAAACTTTCATCGTCCAAAACCATTGATTCGTCATCGACCGACTGAACAGCCGGTGTGGATAAATCGTCTGGGGTTATCGTTACTTCAAGGGTCGGCGTTAATGTAACTATTGGTTCAGGAGTAGAGGTAGGCGTTGGCGTTTGAGTAGGCGCTGACGTTGGTGTTGGTTCAAGGTGATATTCAACTTCCAGCTTTGCTTTATTTTCAGCCGAATCTCTCGGTTTAAATGCTATTGCGAAAGGTGGTTCGGCTACAGCCTGTAAATAATCAATTGGATAAATAAAAAGACCGAAATTACCCAGAGATCCGTCGTGCCATTGACGAACAAAACTGGTTATTATAATTTCTTTCCAGCCAATTTCAGATATGGAAATTTCAGCATTTTGTGTTTGAGATAAATTAGTAGCTGGTTTATTGTTCCAGGTAACAGTATTTTCATCCCAGTTACCATCTACAGGACCAATGGTAAACCTAGCCACTTCAGCATAGCTACCTATATAAACATAAAGTCTCAGTGTTCCACTGTCAATAATTGCCCCTTCTGGTAAATTAATATCTTCAAATTGAATATATCCAAGTCGGGTCGTGTTTTTATTACTGATAATTATTGATTGTTGTGAGCCATTAACTTTGACAGGATATGCAAGGTTTGCATATGTGTCTTGAGTAGATGCAAAATCTCGACTTTCAGCAGTAACTTGTGTAGGAAAAAATAAAACTAAAAATAACGCAACAAAAAAAATCAATTTCTTTTTCAACATAATTGCATCAAACATTTCTTAATAAAAACATAACTAAATATATCACATCACACAATAAAAAATAAATTTGTGACCCAACGAGTTTGGCAATGGAACCAGATATGGAAAGATTTTAACTCTCTTTGCTTCCAGGTTTGTCTGAGTTGGGGCAAAAGAGCATAGTGAGTAAGTGGAGTAGTAAGGCCACCCCTTGACTTTGAAGGTGTTTGTGACTATTCTATAATAGAAATGCCTAGTGAAGAAGGAGAGACAACTGGGATTGGAGAATGGCAGCAATACCTCACCGATTGGGAGGCAAAGGATAAGGATTTATTAGAAAGAGCTCGAAAGGAAACAGTTGGAGAGGAAAGAAACTTGCCTCTGGGAGAGCAAGAAGCGGCAATAAAAAACAGGCAAGTGGGGTTTGCTCTGGATGTCCTTAAGTTTATTTCTAGTGACCAGAATGGTCCAAATGAGTATTATCGTAGTAGGAC
>CBDUUX010000023.1:0-9013 GCA_965370515.1 uncultured bacterium | reverse complement strand
TTCTGGGGAACATTCAGTAGTTTATGGATATCCTGCTCTTTTATCAGCTATTGATTATCGACTGTTGGTTATTTTGAGAAAGATTAATCAAAAGAAAGACATTATTCTTACTTCAGAATCAGATGACCTAGTTAGATATGGCTTGAGAAAACTTAAATTTTTATTAAAAGAAGAAAAAAAAAGTTTAAAAATTCAGATTGAATCAGAGATTCCAGTTTCTCGAGGAATGGGGTCATCAGCAGCTTTAGCAGTAGCTTTAGCTGGTGCTATTCTTAAACAAGCAAAAAAAGCTTTCACCGCTGAGGAGCTTAATCGGTACGCCTATGAGATTGAAAAAAAACAACATGGAAATCCTAGCGGAGCAGATAATAGCGCCTCTCTTTATGGTGGTTTTCTTTTCTTCCAACGTCAAAAAGAAGGTCAAGACTTATTCCGCCAACTAAAACCCAAAAGGAAGCCTAGAATTTTGCTGATCGATAGTGGTCGCAAAGCCGAATCAACGGGGGAAATGGTTGGTTTAGTAAAGGACTATCTCGGCAAATATCCTCGTAAAATTAAAAAGGTAATCAAGAATATAGGAGAAGTAACCTTTCTCTTTCTGGAATTTTTAATTGAAGGGAAGGACCATTCTTTTAAAGAGCTTATCAGAGAGAATGAAAGGCTTTTGGAAGAGCTGGGCGTGGTTTCTCCTCGGGCTAAGGAAATTGTTAGAAAAATTGAGAAAATTGGGGGAGTTGCTAAAATTTCTGGTTCAGGAGGAAAGAAAGCTGGGTCTGGAATTTTAATTGCTCATCATGAAAATTTAGCGGTTTTAAGTAATTTTGCTAAAAGAGAAAACCTTTTTGCTTATAAAGTTAAACTAGGAGAAAGGGGAGCAGACTAATGGGCGCGGTTAAAGTTTCTACTCCGGGAAAACTAATGCTTTTTGGTGAGCATGCGGTTATTTATAACCGTCCTTGTCTGGTGACTGCTGTTAACCAGAGATTGACGGTAGAGATTGGAAAAACAACTGGAAGTTTTATTAGTCTTGACGCTCCTGACGTTGGGATCACAGGATACCAAAAGAAAATTACTAAGTTGGGGTTAGCCAAGGATTTGCCCAAAGGAGTTAGGTTTATAGAGAGGGCTTTAGTCAATTTTCAAAAAAAGTATCAATTGGGCTGTGGGTTAGAAATTAAAACTAAAAGCGAGTTTTCTAGTAGTTTTGGCTTTGGTAGTTCAGCAGCGGTTACGGTTGGGCTTTTAAAAGCTTTAAGCGTTTTGCTTAAGAAAAGAATGGGTAACCAGCCTCTTTTTAATCTGGCCTACCAAACAGTTTTAGATGTTCAGGGAGTGGGTTCTGGTTTTGATTTGGCGGCGGCAATTTGGGGAGGGAGTTTATACTTTGTTACCGGCGGAAAGAAAATAGTTCCTTTAAAAAAGAAAAGTTTACCCTTAGTTATCGGCTATACCGGAATTAAAGCTGACACTCCCACCTTAGTTAGGAAAGTGGGGAAATTAAAAATAAATCATCCGGCTTTAGTGGAAGATATCTTTAATTTTATGACTAAAATAACTAATGAGGCAAGGAGTTTAATAGGGTCAGGTAGTTTGGTTAGGTTAGGGGAATTAATGAATTTTAACCAGGGACTTTTAAACAGCTTAGGAGTGAGTAGTTTTGAGTTAGAGAAGTTAATTTTTGCGGCAAGAGAAGGAGGGGCCTGGGGGGCAAAGCTTTCGGGAGCTGGGGGTGGAGATTGTTTCCTTTCTTTGGTTAGTAAAACTAAAAGAAGTTTGGTTGAGAAGGCAATCAGAAAAGCAGGAGGGGAAGTTATTAATGTTCAGACAGGAGCCCAAGGAGTTAGGGTAGAATAAAGAAGAAAGGAAGAAAAAAATGAAAAAAACAACAGTTAGATCGCCGGCAAATATTGCGCTCATTAAATATTGGGGTAAAAAGGACGAGGCTTTGCGCTTGCCTCTTAATAATTCAATTTCAATTAATTTAAGTGGCGCCTTTAGTCTTACTAGTGTGGAGTTTTTTTCTCAACTTAAGAAAGATCAGATTGAAATGGTGGGTGAGGAAATTGGGGAAAAGGAAAAAGAGAGAATCACTGAACATTTGGATCGAGTGAGGGTAATGGCTAAGATAAAGCTTAGGGCAAGAGTGAAAACAAAGAATAATTTTCCCAAAGGAGCGGGAGTAGCTTCCTCGGCTTCTGGTTTTTCAGCCCTAAGTTTAGCAGCGGCTAGAGCAGCTGGCTTGAAACTTTCCTCAAAAGAAGTCTCGATTTTAGCGAGACTGGGTTCAGGATCTGCTTGTCGTTCTGTTCCCGACGGTTTTGTCGAATGGAAAAAAGGAAACTCAAGCTCTTCTTCCTACGCTTATTCCTTGTATCCTCCCGGGTATTGGGATTTAGCTGATCTGGTGATTTTAGTTTCTAGTAAAGTTAAAAAGGTTAGCTCAACTAAAGGCCACTCGGTAGTTAAGAGTAGTCCTTTTGCCCAAGCCAGAGCGAAAGGTGTAAGTCAGAGGTTGAGAAAAATTAAAAAAGCTTTAAAAGAAAAAGACTTTACCTTATTGGGAGAGACAGTTGAGGAAGAGGCTTTAAGCATGCACGCGGTAATGATGACCTCTTCTCCTCCTTTGCTGTATTGGTCACCCAAAACTTTAGAGTTGATATTAGCCATTGGAAATTGGCGAGAAGAAGGTTTGGAGTGCTATTTTACTTTAGATGCGGGACCAACAGTTCATCTTATTTGTCAGAAAAAAGATATCAATAGAATTAAACGAAAATTATCTTTAGTAAAGGGTTTATTGGGAGTGATTACTAATTATCCTGCCCTTGGTTCTAGGGTGGTTAAAAGCCACCTCTTTTAATGTCTAAGAAAAGAAAGGCTGACCATTTAAGACTTTGTTTAGAAAAAAAAGTAGAGATTGGCTCGAATGGACTAGAGGATTATTCTTTTACCCATCGAGCTTTGCCTGAGATTGATTTTGAGAAAATAGATCTTTCTGTTAATTTCTTAGGAAAGAAGTTGAAGGCCCCAATTTTAATTTCCTCTCTTACTGGGGGCACTGGTCAAGCTAAGTTAATCAATCAGCGATTAGCAAAAGCAGCCAATCAAACTGGAGTGGCTCTGGCCTTAGGGAGTCAAAGAATTGCCATTGAGAATTTAAGCTTGGGCAATACTTTCCAAGTAAGAGCCTTAGTTCCCGATATTCCCCTATTAGCTAATTTGGGAGCAGTTCAGCTTAATTATGGTTTTGGATTGAAAGAGTGCAGAGAAGCAGTAAGAATGATTAAGGCAGATGGCCTTATCCTTCACCTTAATCCTCTTCAAGAAGTAATTCAACCAGAGGGAAATAGCAACTTTTCTAGCTTATTAGAAAAGATTGAGAAAATAGTTAAGGATTTGGAAGTTCCGGTTTTAGTTAAAGAAGTGGGCGCTGGTATTTCAGGAAAATTAGCTCGGGATTTAAAAAGAATTGGAGTGGCAGCAGTTGAGACAGCTGGTTGGGGGGGAACCAATTGGGCTTTGATTGAAAGTTACCGTAAAAGGGGTGGGGAAAGATTAGGTAAGATCTTTTCTCAGTGGGGGATTAAGACTAGTGAGACAATTATTCAATGTTCCAAGGTTAAAGGGTTGAAAATAATCGGAAGTGGTGGAATAAGGACAGGAATCGAAGCGGCTAAAGCCTTATCCTTAGGAGCAGATTTGATAGGGATCGGTCTTCCCTTTTTAAGGCCAGCCTTGATTTCTAGTCAGGCAGTCGAAGAGAAAATAGATAATATAATAGAGGAGCTTAAAATTGCTATGTTTTGCTTGGGAGTGAAAAATATCTCTCAACTTAAGAAAGTGAAGACGGTCAAAAATTAGTTAAGCTAAAGCTCTCGCCAGTAGTTGATCGTTGCCTTTTCTTTAAGATCGGCTAAAACTTCTTGAATTCCCAGATTTGCTTTATCCTGGCGCAAGGTTTCTTTTACCTGTTCCTCTAAACCCTCTTGATCTTCGGGCAGGATGTCTTTATTTTCTTCTAAATATTGATCTACTTCTTCTTGAGTAACTTCTATATCGTCTCCCGCTAGCTTTTCAATTACTTTTTGAAGGGCCATTTGTTTCTTTACTTCCTCTAAGTCAACTCCCTGCATCTGAAGTAGGGCTTCAAAATCCTGTCCTTGGGCGGTAAGAGTTTCTTTAATCTTTTCTATTTCCTGATTAATTTCTTCCGGGGAAATCTGAATATTCTTTTTGCGTCTTTCTTGGGAAATTAAAGATTCGGTAATTAAACCTTCTAGAATTTGGGTCCCGGCCTGAGACTCTAGGGCTTTTCTTAGCTTCCAGCGGGTAATGGGCTGTCCGTTGACAGTGGCAACAATAAATTGACCGCGGAAAAGATAAAGAAGAACTAAAACTAAGGTGGTAATTAAAAGCTTTTTTAGTAAACTCTTATTTCCTTTGAATTTCGCACAACAACCTTTTAACCATTTAGCCTTTTTCTTGGCTTTCACTTTCTTTTGTAGATCTTTTATTATTTTCATAATAAGAAGTATATCACGATATTTTTACAAGTGCTATAGTTTGATCTCTATTCCCACGGGGAAATGATAGACTTTTTGGCAGAAGTAGGGCCACCAGCTATAATTTCCCCCTTTTTAGTGGCTTGGCTAAGGTAGGTATGGTAGCCTGGGGGATTAAACAGCTCCTTAGGCAATTGTTCTTTTTGGAGTTTTATCTCTTGTAAACAAAGAATATCCGGCTCTTCCTTAATCAGCCAATCATGAAAACCGTAGCGAGTTGCGGCCCTTAAGCCATTAACATTAAAGGAGATAATTTTCATTAATTCTAGTAATCCCAACCTTGGGGGTGGCCAGTGTACCAGGAAACTAAGGAGTTGACGGAGTCTTTTAATGTTTTTTCCGGTTTCCAGCCAAGCTATTTTTTCGCTTTATTAATATTGGCATAGATTTCAGCATACTCTCCTTGCCTTGGTTTTCCTTGGGTTAGGGGGAATTTGGTGTTGGTAATATTTTGAACTTGGTTGACTATTTCCAAAACAGAGTTGCCTTTGCCCGTGCCTAAGTTAAAAACATTGCTTTTTTTCTTATTTAAAAGATATTTTAAACTTTTAAGGTGGGCTTTTGCTAAGTCTTCGATATTAATATAGTCTCTCACTGGGCTACCATCCTTGGTTTTCATTTTTGAGTAGGTAAGTTTAAAAGGGGTAAGTTTTAAGGCCCCACGCACGGCATTTTGAACCAAAAGCACAGAAGGTCTTTTGCTGTCTCCGATAGTACCATCACTAGCCGAGCCAGCGACATTAAAGTATCTTAAGATTACATAATTTAACTGGTGGATTTGAGAAAACCAGTCAATCATTTTTTCCACCATTAGTTTTGAGTCTCCGTAGGGGTTGGTGGGAAATTTAGGATGTTTTTCGTCAACCGGCAAATATTGACTTTCCCCATAAACTGCGCAGGTTGAGGAAAAAACCAAATTAGAGATTTTATTTTGAATCATCGCTGAAAGCAGGTTAAGGCTGCCGCAAACATTATTGCGGTAGTATTCTTCCGGTTTCTCCATTGACTCGGGGACCAAGCAAAGAGCGGCAAAATGCATTATTCCAACTGGCTTTTCTTTTTTAAGAATCTCGTTTATTTTTTCAAAATCTAATAGATCAGCCTTATAAAAAACAAGGTTTTTCTTACCGTGTTTTTTTTGCAAGACCTCAATTACCTGTTTATAGCCGCGGGATAAATTATCAATGACCACTACCTGGTAATTGTTTTCTAAAAGAAGCTTGACCGCATGAGAACCAATGTAGCCGGCCCCACCAGTAACCAAAGTTTTCATTGGGGCAATATACCATTAATAAAGCAATTTATAAATATCAGATTTTAGATACTTTAGGCTTTTATTATTGTTTTGCATACCACTTGGCAAATTTAGCCCAAATATAGTCTTCTGGTTTATGGCTAAACCCCCCTTGTTCTCTTCTTTCCCCCAAAGTAAATCCTTCAAACTCGGCTGCGTTCTCAATAGAGTTTCCCGTTCCCCTTGGCTTGTTAACTAAAATTCCCCAATATTCTTTGCTAAATATTTTTGTTCGAGAGGAGTCTTTATAGGCAATTGATTCTGTAAAAGATATTCTTTTATCTTTATGGTTATTTATTAGATTAATAAAATCTTGGGAAGTAAACCAGTTGGCAATATCTTTCATGTATCCTCCGGGAAAGCCATTAAGGGCGGGAATATTCCAAAATGAGTCAGAGACAACAATGGGCTTTTTAACCAAAAAGTAAGCAGCTTTAGCTTTGTGCTTGGAGATATCTTTTGGGTTAGAGGATTGGATTTCTTCAATATCAAGTTTTATTTGCTTAACTTTGATGTTAAATAATTTACATCCAAGCTGGGCTTCGCCAGTTTTTCTTTCGTTGTTGGTTGCAAAAAGAATGGTTTTCATGATCTTATTCTATCTTATTAGGAAGGACAAAGAATAAATAGTGCTATTTTTTCTTGAATGCTTTTTTTAGGTTAATTCGTTTCTTTTTAATCTGAGTAATCATATTTTTGAATTTTTTTGATTTTGAGTTGCAGAAGAACTCTTTGCAAGCTTGGGGTCTGGTTTTGTGAATGGAACATTTGTTTTTCTTGAGGTAAATACAACTACCATCTTTATTCGATTGAAGAAGGTTTGCCCCGCACGAGTTTGCTTTTTGGAAGTTAGCAATCAAGCCAAACTCCATAAACTGAGTTTTGTATTGCCTTGAGCGATATTCTTCTTTATTGAGGTTGATGAAGAATAAGCGGCAGCAAAGGCCGCATTGGGAGCACTTATCTATCATTAATTATTATACCTTAGGGGGCTCCAATCGTTTTTAGAAGTTGCGAATCGTAATTGAAAAGAGGGAATGTGCTATACTATAAAAGTATTCTTAAATAGAATGCATTAACACCTGTTACCTCTAGTTAGATAAGAAAATATTCTTCAAGATTTTTTCGATTCACCAGTAGGGACAGAAATATAAAATAGAAGGGTGGTGAAAAAATAAATGTCTAAAAAATTATTCGTTGGCGGGCTTCCTTATGGTATTGATAGCTCCCAACTAGAAGAAATGTTTTCCAAATACGGTAAACTTATTTCTTGTGATGTAATCACTGATCGATATAGTGGTCAAAGCAAGGGATTTGGTTTCGTAGAAATGGAAGATGATAAAGCAGCCGACAAAGCAATTACAGAGCTAAATGAAACCGAGCTAGATGGTAGAACAATTGCTGTTAGTGTTGCTAAGCCCAGAGAAGAAAGACCAAGGTCTGATAATCGCCGAGGCGGTTTCGGAAGAGATGACCGAGGAGGAAGGGGTGGCGGTGGTTATCGCTAACTTTCGGCTAAATTTCTCATAGCAAAAAAAAGAAGGAACAGGGGAAGATTGGGTTGTTTTATGGGAAAAAAGTTGCTTATTGGCTGGCAAAGGCTTTTAATATTGCTTCGCGGATATTATGGCCCCCGTGCCAGCCATTTAAGTAAACAAGAGAGGGATTTTTTCCTTTTTTTTGAAGGTAGAATTGATTAATCCGGCCGCCTTTTTCGAAAAAGGCAACTATTAAGTTGTCTGTCGTCTTGTTTTTATTGTCAATGTATTCATTATAGCACGAAATTAATATTATGGAAATTCGCAATATCGCTATTATCGCTCATGTTGATCACGGTAAAACCACTTTAGTGGATGCACTCTTGCGCCAATCAGATACCCATTTAGGCAAAGAGATGAGTGGTGCTACTTGCATTATGGATAGTAATGAGCTGGAGAGGGAGCGGGGGATTACTATTTTTTCCAAAAATGCTTCTGTTATTTGGAGTGGGGTTAAAATTAATATCATTGATACGCCTGGACATGCTGATTTTGGAGGGGAAGTGGAGCGGGTTTTAAAGATGGCTGATGGCTCGCTTTTACTGATTGATGCTCATGACGGTCCGATGCCCCAAACCAAATTTGTTTTGAAAAAAGCTTTGGAGTTAAAACATAAGATTATTGTGGTGATCAATAAAATTGACCAAGCGAATGCCAATGTTAGTGAAGCTTTGAACAAAACTTTTGATCTGTTTATTGATTTGGGGGTTGACGATGAGGCAGCTGATTTTCCTATTGTTTATGCTTCTGGTAGATCTGGTAAAGCCGGGCTAGAACCGGATCTTAAGAAAATGACTGATATTTCTCCTTTGTTTGAAGAAATCATTAAACAAATTCCTGCGCCAAAGGCGGATCTAAGTAAGCCCTTACAGGCGCTGATTACTTCTATTAGTCGGGATAATTTTAAGGGTCGAATGGCTCGGGGGAGAATTTATAACGGTACTTTAAAAGCAAACCAGGAAGTAATGCATATTAACCGCTTAGGAGTAATGAAGAAATACCATTTAACTTCCTTGATAATATTTGAGGGTTTGGTCCAAAAAGAGACCGCTGAGGCTCAAGCGGGAGAGATTTTTGCCATTGCCGGAATTCCCGATATTACCATTGGAGAGACAATTGCCGATGTTTTAAAGCCCCAAGCCTTGCCTTTGCTGGAAATAGAAGAGCCGACGGTGAAAATGACTTTTGCCGTTAGTACCTCACCCTTTGCCGCCAAAGAGGGGACATACACCACCTCTCGCCAAATTAGGGAAAGGTTATACAAAGAGCTGGATAATGATGTGGCTCTGAGAGTGGAAGATGCTTCCCAGGGAGGCTGGATTGTTTCCGGTCGGGGAGAGTTGCACTTGGCAATTTTTATTGAGCGCTTACGTCGAGAAGGATACTCCTTACAAGTTTCTCAACCCCAGGTGATTGAGAAAAACATTAAGGGCCAAAAAATGATTCCCTATAACGAGGTTTTTATCGAAGTACCGGAAGAATATTCGGGGGCCGTGATCCAAAAACTAAATAGTCGTTTTGGAGAAATAAGGGAAATGAAGGTCAAGAATAATATTGTTAACCTTGAGTTTATTATTCCTACTCAAGGACTGTTTGGGTATCGGACTAAGTTTTTAAGCGAT